>JAYSRI010000140.1:0-1855 GCA_043721175.1 Alphaproteobacteria bacterium | reverse complement strand
TGGAAGGCTGCCAAGTGGTTGCGCAAAAGACCAATGACAAAGACGGCTACACCGCTTTGCAATTGGGCGCTGGCACGCGCAAAGCCAAAAACGTAACCCAACCCATGCGCGGCCACTATGCTAAGGCCAGTGTGGAGCCAAAAGCAAAGTTGCGTGAATTTCACGTGAGCCCAGAGAATATGGTAGAGGTCGGCATGGAGCTGACAGCTGACCATTTCATGAACGGGCAAAAAGTTGATGTGTCGGGCGTGACCATTGGTCGGGGTTTCACAGGCGCTATGAAGCGCTGGAACTTTGGCGGTTTGCGCGCGACCCACGGTGTGTCGCTGTCTCACCGTTCGCACGGTTCGACTGGTCAACGCCAAGACCCGGGTAAGGTTTTCAAGGGTAAAAAGATGGCTGGACACTATGGTGTTGAGCGCGTCACCACCCAGAACCTTGTAATTGTTCGCACAGATGTTGAGCGTGGTTTGATCCTGATCCGTGGCGCCGTTCCTGGCCCTGAAGGTTCATGGGTGGAAATCCGTGATGCCGTGAAAGTTGCCGCCCCAGAGGGCGTGCCAACGCCAGCCGCATTCCGTAAGCCCGGCGATCTGGCAATTGTTCACGCTGATGCGCCTGTCGAACTTGCAGCAGTTGAGGGAGCCGAATAATGAAAATCGACGTCCTCAAATTGGATGGCACGTCCGCTGGCTCGCTTGAGCTGGACGAAGCGATCTTTGGTGTAGCACCCCGTGCTGACATCCTGCACCGCGTCGTGCGTTATCAGCTGGCCAAGCGCCGCGCTGGTACCCATGATACACAAAACCGTGGCGACGTAAGCCGCACTCACTCCAAGTTTGGTAAGCAAAAGGGTTCTGGCGGCGCACGTCACGGATCGCGTAACGCACCAATCTTCCGGGGTGGTGGCGTGGCCCATGGTCCTCACCCACGCGATCACAGCCACAGCCTGAATAAAAAAGTTCGCGCACTTGGTATGAAAATGGCGTTGTCGGCCAAGGTTGCTGACGGGTCGTTGATGATATTGGATCAAGCCGCCATGGACGCGCCAAAGACAAAGGCATTGTTGGACAACTTCGCGAAGTTGGGCCTTACGAACGCTTTGATCATTGGTGGCACCGAAGTGGATAGCAACTTCAAGCTGGCGGCGCGCAACATTCCTAATGTTGACGTTTTGCCTGCTGCTGGACTCAATGTTTATGACGTATTGCGTCGGCACAAATTGGTTCTGTCGCGCGATGCGATTGAGGCGATTTCGGCACGCTTTGCAGCAAAAGGGGAGGCTGCGTAATGGCACTTTCTGAACGCCACTATGATACCATCCTGGCTCCCTGGATCACCGAAAAGGGCACATTGTTGTCCGAAGTGAACCAAGTGATTTTTCAGGTTCCGCTGACAGCCACCAAGCCTGCGATTAAAGAAGCTGTTGAAGCGCTCTTTAATGTCAAGGTGAAGGCCGTCAACACGCTGCGCGTGCAAGGAAAAACCAAGCGCTTTAAGGGCGTGATGGGCAAGCGCAATGACTTTAAGAAAGCAATCATCACCCTCGCTGAGGGTGATATGATTGATGTGACGACGGGGCTGTAAGAGACATGGCACTCAAATCATTTAAGCCGACCTCGGAAGGCCGTCGCCAATTGGTGATTGTTGATCGCTCGTCCTTGTTCAAGGGCAAGCCGATCAAAGCGCTGACTGAAGGTCTGAAGAAAACCGGTGGTCGCAACAACACGGGTCGCATCACATCGTTCCGTTCCGGTGGTGGACACAAGCGCACCTATCGCATCATCGACTTCAAACGTCGCAAGTGGGATATGAATGCCACTGTCGAGCGTCTGGAGTATGACCCTAACCGCAC
>JAYSRI010000139.1:0-1859 GCA_043721175.1 Alphaproteobacteria bacterium | reverse complement strand
GGATTTTGGCCATACGCTTGCGCAAGTTCAGCAACATGCGCGCATTGTCGCCAGCCTCTTCCAATTGCGCGCGCAATTCGTCCAAGAACAGCGGGTTGAGCACTTTTAAGATGTTGGGCACGCTGGTGTAATGCATCCCCAATGCCCCGCGCTCATCATCATCGGCGACCGCTTGGATCATGCTGCCGAAAATATCGGGGTTAATCTTGGTCCAATCCAAACTGCCGATATTGATGAGGTAGGACCGCGCCATCTTGCTAAACTTAGGGACATCGGTGCTGCCCGAAAACAGCCCGCCATTCACATAGGGAAACGCGTCGGCATGGGGCGGGATGCCTGCGGATTCATGATCATCAGGCTTGGTATTCATCGCGCGAAAGATGTTGCTTATGATCTCGTGCGTGTTGGAGCTGTCGCTGGCGCTAAATTGCTGCACGGTCGCCGTGAACAGGCCTGTGCTGCGAAAAATATCGGTATCTTCAGCAAAAAAGCAAAAGATCAAACGCGCCATGAAGTGGTTCATGTCAGGTCGGCGCTCTGCCTTGGCCCAGTCTGGATTGTCGCGCAATAGCTCTACATAAAGCCTATTCAGCCGGCCCGTGGCCTTGATATCAAATGAGCTCTCACGGATTTGGCGAACCGTGGTGATACCAGCCAACGGCAGGAAAAAGCCGATATAGTCGTGAAACTTGGCATACTCACACGCGATTGGCGCATCATTGCTATCAACTTCTTCGGCGCCAAACATGTCGCCATCTGTCGCAACAATGAACTTGGCTTTCAGTGCCGCCGTCTTGGGACTGTTGCGCAGGGCGGTCAGCGTGTCATCGACCTTGCCAATGTCACACGTGGCAATGTGAATGTTGTTGCGTTGCAAAACCCCTTCGCGCACGTCCGACGCATTGGTTGATCCACTGCGCAGACGCTTTAGGGTAACGTCTTTATTGCCAAACGCCGCCAGAAATAGATACGCAAACTCAGCCCTGTCAAATGGCAAGGCGGCCAGTTTGGATACTTCTTCTTCGATCTCAACCGCGTTCATCTATAAATATGCCCCAACAAATCGTGCGCCCTGTGGTTCCATGTCGTTCTCGCACGGATTCGGGTGCGATTTGATCTTTTACGGGTAGCGCAACGCAGGCGGGCTGTCATGGCCTTCACCAGTCATGGTGAAGGGTAAGCACAGCGGACTGGATGTTTTGGCGTCCAATATTAAACGTGCTTGGCGTCGTCCAGCCTGCAGTTGCAACACGAAGCGCAATGGCAAATGGGCAAACGGTATTTGCCCAATTTCAAATGGTCGGCAGCACTCAAAGTGGCCCTGAACATAACCTTAAAGCCTGCAACCCCCAAAGACCGTTTGCCATCTCAAAAACGTGTGGTTCTATCATTCTATCGCCGCACGTGAGCCAATGCCCTCGAGTTTTGGCCGATAAACCGCCCCAGCCAACGCAAAATCCCAAAAACCCGCAGAAAAAAGCAGTTGCCCTCGCCAAAACCCACCCCACGAAAACCTGTCAAATTTGGTAGCGAATTGGTGGCAAATTTCACAGAAGATAATTATTTTGACCAATCGAAAAGTTTGGGTTTCGATGCAAAATATTGTTTTTATTATGAAAACTGGTGCCGCTTATAGGATTCGAACCTACGACCCCATCATTACGAAAATGGGTTTTCAGGTATTCACACCAAATCACTACTTGTGTGGTGTAGTAATAAGCTATTGTCAGATTTCAGATTTGTAGTATTTGATTGGAACGTCTCATTTTTGATTATTTTCCATTTAGCCTTCTCGGAACCATCGCGGGAAAAGTGACGCTAACAGAATGCCAGTTTGTGGGCGTTCAGCGGCGGTGAAT
>JAYSRI010000138.1:0-4617 GCA_043721175.1 Alphaproteobacteria bacterium | reverse complement strand
ATTCCATGGGTGCGAGCAGTTTCATGCGCCGCCTTGATGCAGCGCGTGGCGCAGGCCTGCCTGTAGTTGCCGTTGGCGCTGAGAGCAGAGACAGCCTGAAGCTGTACCAAAATTTGGGCTTCACCCGCCTGCAAGGCCGCATCATTTCCATGCCGGTGTCTATGGAAGAGTGCACGCGCTTTTTGGAACAAGTCGGGGTTCACTCGCATTTGCCTGCACCTACAGAGGCCGACGACTTAACTGATGCACCAATGGCAGAACCGGTCATCGCGGCGATACCACCACTTCCCGTGCAGCTTGAACCACTGCAACTTGAACCAACGCCCCCCGCCCAAATCCCGCTAGCCCGCGGAAAAGGCATCACCATCTTTAGCCTCGATTTTGACGGCGAAGAGGTAGCGCGGGCGGCTTAAGGAACATGCGTACAAAAAACGCGCTTCACAACAAAAAAGGCTGACCATAGCTGGCCAGCCCTGTATTGGATCGCGGATCGGCGTTCCGCTTATCGCCTCAAGCAAAGATGCGGATAGGTGATCCGCGATCCGTTGCTTATTCGTCGTCCCCGCCCATGGCCGGACCGGAATCCAAGCCTTTGGCAGAAACATCGCGATCAACAAACTCAATCACGGCAACCGCTGCATTATCACCATGGCGGAAGCCCGCTTTCATGATGCGCAAATAACCACCTGGACGGCTCGCATAGCGTGGACCGATGACGTCAAACAACTTCTTGGTTTGGGTCTCGTCGCGCATACGCGAAGCCACCAAACGGCGCGATGCTAGATCGCCTTTCTTGGCGAGCGTGATTAAACGCTCCAGAACCGGCCGCAATTCCTTTGCTTTTGGCAAAGTGGTTGTGATCTGCTCGTGCTTCACCAGGCTGGCTGCCATGTTCGCAAACATAGCGGAGCGGTGTTCGTGGGTCCGGTTTAGTTTCCGGTGGCCGTTACCGTGGCGCATTGACTTATCTCCTTAAAGCGACGCCTCCGGCTCTTCCTAAAAAAGAGGGGCGCTGCGTGAAATTACATTTGGTCTTCGAACTTCTTAGCCAGTTCGTCGATGTTTTCGGGCGGCCAGTTTGGTGCTTCCATACCTAAATGGAGACCCATTTGTGCGAGGACTTCCTTGATTTCATTCAAGGACTTACGACCAAAGTTTGGTGTGCGGAGCATTTCGGCTTCGGTCTTTTGGATCAGATCGCCGATATATATGATGTTGTCATTCTTCAAGCAGTTTGCCGAACGCACCGACAATTCAAGCTCTTCAACACGCTTCAACAAAGCCGGGTTGAATGGCAATTCAGGACGGGTCTCTTCGACCTTCTTGGCCTTGGTTTCTTCAAAGTTGATGAAGATATCCAATTGGTCTTGCAAGATGCGCGCCGCGTAAGCGATTGAATCCTCTGGGCTCATCGCGCCATTGGTTTCAACTTCCAACACCAGACGGTCATAATCAAGAACTTGACCTTCGCGTGTGTTCTCAATCTTGTAAGCGACTTTTTTGACCGGACTATAGAGCGCATCAACAGCGATCAGGCCGATCGGTGCATCTTCAGGACGGTTTGCGTCCGCCGCAACATAGCCCTTGCCGTTTTCAACGGTGAATTCCATGCGGATTTCAGCGCCATCATCCAATGTGCAAAGAACTTGCTCTGGGTTGAGGATTTCAATGTCGGCACCGGCTTGGATTTCGCCAGCGGTGACTTCGCCCGGGCCTTGTGCACGCAAAGTCATGCGCTTTGGACCATCAGCGTGCATGACAAGCGCCACGCCTTTGATGTTCAACACAATGTCGGTGACGTCTTCGCGGACACCCGCGATGGACGAAAACTCATGCACCACGCCATCGATTTGCACCGATGTGATCGCTGTGCCGCGCAAGGACGACAACAACACGCGGCGCAGCGCATTGCCCAATGTCATCCCAAACCCACGTTCCAAAGGCTCAGCAATCAGCTTGGCCTTACGCGCAGGGTCAAAGCCATGTTCCGTGACAGTCTTGTCAGGGCGGATCAAAAGCTTCCAATTTTTCTCGAGAACCATAATGTAACCTCGTATGAGTTGCGATGAGGCTTTGCTCACCGTTTCAAATGCCAAATAACCTAACAGCAGACCCCCCATTCTTTACTTAGAATGCTGGGCCCGCTTGTCGCGTATCTGTTAGACGCGGCGACGCTTAGGCGGGCGGCAGCCATTGTGTGGGATTGGCGTTACGTCGCGGATCGAGCTGATAATGAAACCAACTGATTGAAGCGCACGCAAGGCGCTTTCGCGACCAGAACCTGGACCCGACACATTCACTTCGAGGTTGCGAACGCCGTGTTCAGCAGCCTTACGGCCCGCATCTTCGGCTGCGACTTGCGCCGCATACGGGGTGGATTTGCGCGAACCCTTAAAGCCCATCATGCCAGAGGACGACCACGAAATCGCATTGCCCTGCGGGTCTGCGATGGTGATCATCGTGTTGTTAAAGCTAGAGTTGACGTGTGCCACCGCGTTCACGATGTTTTTGCGTTCTTTACGACGAACGCGTGTTACTTCTTTTGCCATTGTTTCGGTTCCAGACGAATATCAGCAGGCTCACGCCCGTTGAGAAAAAATGATTAGCGCTTGATCTGCTTCTTGCCAGCGATGGCTTTTGCAGGACCCTTGCGTGTGCGAGCGTTGGTGTGTGTGCGTTGGCCGCGAACAGGCAAGCCGCGACGGTGACGTAGGCCGCGATAGCAACCAAGGTCCATCAAACGCTTGACGTTCATCGACACTTCGCGGCGCAAATCGCCTTCAACCACGAATTCGCGGTCGATGGTTTCGCGCACTGCCAAAACTTCTGCGTCTGTGAGTTGATTGACGCGGCGCTCAAGCTCAATGCCTACTTTAGTACAGATTTCCAGCGCTTTGGCTGCGCCAATGCCATGAATATATTGTAGCGCGATCAAAACGCGCTTGTTGGTTGGGATGTTCACCCCAGCAATACGTGCCACTCTTCTCTCCATTCACGGCCCCACGTGGTCTCCCACGATCTGCGCCATGCGGTCGGTTATGATTATTACATTGTTGTTTTCTAACGCCTTATTGGCTTTCGACGACAGCAACGCACAAAAGGGCCTACGTCATGGATCGCGAGTCGCCTCACAATCCGTGGCGTTGCCCTTCTTCGGATATCAGGGGCATAGGGGATTGGGGGGTGGGTGTCAATTGTGGGGGTGGGTGGGATCATGATAACGTCAAGCCTTGTTGAAGGACGGAGAGCTTAAAAAGTGGGCATCAAGCGCAAAATCTATATAACTTGCAGTGGATTCACCTCGGGATTGTTTGAAGGCGTTAGTCAAATGCAGTCAGAAGTTTCACTGTTTCCGGAAGGCATAACAGTGCGATCAGGAGGCTATATCTTGAAGTTTGCAAACGGGTTTGATCTTGGTGATCTTCGCACTTTTTCCTTGCGATTTTCAGTGAATGCACCTCCGGAAGTGGTCGAGTTTGTTAGGGTCCTTAACCTCGAGAATCGCTACCTTCCATTGAATGATAGCCCGATATCTTTGCCATATTCCAGCAGCACAGAAGAAAAAATAGATGCTGATGGCAATATAAAAGCTGGCATCAGTCTCTCTGAGAGTTTTTTACCTGTATCGGTGAAAGAAAGTTTCAATGAAATTCGACAGAAATCGCTAATCGGTTTAAGCAAAACCTTTGGTGCGCTGATGTTTGCAAACAACAATTGGCAAGTTTCGGCGCAATACCTTGCTATTTATTGGGGGCATTCAAAAACCGGAAAAAAACATATTCTTCCGCACCCCGAAGAAGAATTTGCTTTCTCGCCTGCGTACCCACCCCCCCCCAACTTTAAGGTGGACTCAGGTCGAACAAACAGCTTTGAATTCTCTTAAAGATGCAAAGTTTGTCTCTGTGCCTTTGTGGTTTGAGGTTTTGAGCGACGCGCGACGCTTGGAGACCATAGCCCCGAGGAGTTCATTGATAGCAGCTTACTCAGCTCTTGAAATAGGCTTAATGACTTTCCTTTCAGATCGAATTCCGTCCGCTACTTATTTGCTCGAGAATATTCCTTCGCCGCCGCTGTATAAGCTGCTTAGGAACGGACTGGTTTCTTTGAAGCTAAATGCAGTGCCCGAATCGTTTTGGGCGAGTGACAGTTGGAAAACTGCGTGCAAATCCGTGCAGCAAATGGCCGAGCTAAGAAACCGACTCACACATGGGGGCAATCCTGCTTATTTGAACACGCATGACGTCAGAAAGTTCTTAGATTTAGCAAACGAACTCTTGTTTTTTCTGCACTACCTGTCGGGCAACGATTGGGCCAGAAACCACCTAGCTGGAAGATTCAAAATAGACTTTCCAGAGGCCGTCGGAACTGAAATGGCAACTTGGCGAACAAGCTTGGGCATGCAGAACAATATGACAATTTGAAGCGAGGCACTTCCCGCTATAGACGCGCTAACAATGCGCGTCGCGCCGTAGCAATGCGCTTCGCGCGTAGCAACTGTCTTCATGCACCCCAAACTCAGGCAGGAGTCGGCGTCATTTTGTTATCCCAAGGTTGGCCTGAGCGGATCATGGCGTTGAGGTGAGTTAGTAGTTTGCGGGCTACTGCGATGATGATCGC
>JAYSRI010000137.1:0-4630 GCA_043721175.1 Alphaproteobacteria bacterium | reverse complement strand
CAACACTAACCCACCCTCGCGACGACGTGGATAGATTTGCGATGCGTCTGCTTCCTTGGGCGTTCCAAAATGCGTAGCCGTCTAGCAGCAGGTAAACCCGGTAAGATCAGGATATCCGAACGAGGTTTGACAACGCGATTTCACTTGCTTTGAGCGCTGCCATTATCGCTGACGATTGTCGTTCGTTTGCCGCGTCTGGCAATGATCACGTCAAGCTCTCGTGCCAACCGCGCACACGATATCGAGAAGTGAGTAAACATCTGGCCTGACTTTACGGGGCAAGGTCAAGTTCAAGGCTATCGTGGTCACCTATATACACAGCTCCGCGTCAATATGTTTCCCATGTTTGTGGTTTGTCGACGCTGGTCAAGGCCCCAAGAGTGCGGTATTTATTCGAAAATCCTGTCAGCCTAGCTTGCCCGAAACAGTTGAACACGTTAGACGGGCCGCAGAAACGCGAAGGTTTAACAAAAACCGTGTGCTACTTATCAAAAAAAAGGTCTAATTGAATGAAAAAAGCTTTGGTCATCGGCTCCGAAGGCAACATCGGCAAGCCTCTCGTCAAGCATTTGCGAGCAAATGGTTGGGATGTTTTGGAAAGCGATCACAAGCCCGCTTGGCGCGATCAATATGTTATGTGCGACGTAAACCACCCGGCTGACTTGGTGAAGGCTGCTATTGATTTTCAACCTGATGTTGTTTTCGGCCTAGCAGCAATGGTTAGCCGCGTAACATGCGAACAAGCAGCAACACTGTGCGTTGCCGCCAATATGGTTGGTCTGCAGAACATGATCGAAATCGCGAAAATGGTGAAGGCCAAATTCGTGTATTTCTCAACGTCAGAGGTTTATGGCCCTGTCGTCGAAACCATGGCTGAGGATGGCGAAGTTCATCCAAACAACCGCTACGGCTTGACCAAGTATCTTGGCGAAAGCCTTGTCGAGCACGACGTAAAGTATCACGGCTTGGATGCCATCACACTTCGTCCATTTATGATGTATGATGAAGAAGAAGATTTGGGCGACCATCGTTCTGCAATGATCCGCTTTGCTTACAATCTGGCGATTGGTCGGCCAATCGAGGTGCATGAAGGTTCAGCGCGCGCTTGGTTCCACGTCTCTGACGCGGTTGCCGCCATAACAGCTGCAGCCGAGTACAAAGGTGCCTATATGGTCGTCAATATTGGCGCTCCAGACATCATCCCGATCTCGGAATTGGCTGAAATGATCCGTTCACGCTTGGGCGCCTCAAAAGACTTGGTGAAAACTGTGCCATTCCCTGGTCAGATGACAGCCATCAAGAAACCAACTCTGGACCGCATGATGAAAACTTTGGGTGTGATTCCAAAAGTATCTGTTGCGCAAGGCGTTGACTTGCTATGCAACCGCATTCGCGAACGGATCGCAGATGGTCGCTTAACCGCTTAGTAAAGTAAGAAAATCATGAAGATCCTGACGGTCGTTGGTGCCCGCCCTCAATTTGTGAAGGCGGCAGTCGTTAGCCGAGCTATTGCAGCTTACGACGGCATGGAGGAAATTCTGGTCCACACGGGCCAGCATTTCGATACAAATATGTCTGACATATTCTTCGACCAGATGGGCATCCCACGACCTGCCCATGTGCTCGACATAAATGGTGGTACCCATGGGGCAATGACTGGCCGCATGATGATCTCGCTCGAAGAGGTCATGATCAGCGATAAGCCTGATATGGTGCTTGTGTATGGGGATACAAACTCAACACTGGCTGGTGCGATTAACGCAGCTAAGTTGTGCATACCGGTGGCCCATGTCGAGGCGGGACTGCGAAGTTTTGACAGGACAATGCCAGAAGAAATCAATCGGATCGCTTCTGACCATGTTAGCGACTTGCTGTTTGCACCGACACAACTGGCTGTCACAAACCTTGCTCATGAGGGCGTTACAAAAGGCGTTTTTCACGTCGGGGACGTGATGTTTGATTCCACTCTTTTGATGATTGATGCGGCGAAAGCCTCGTGCACGATTGTCTCAGACATGGGTCTGGTGGCAGGCGGTTATGCGTTGAGCACCCTACATCGCCAGTCAACGACAGATGAGCCGGGCGCGTTAGCCAAAGCGGTCGAGTTTTTGTTGCAACATGCGCGCACTCAACCTGTTGTTTTACCTTTGCACCCTAGGACACGCGGTGCAGCGCAACGCCTGGGTGTGTCGCTAGAGGGACTAATCGTGATCGATCCCGTTGGGCCTGTTGAAATGCATGCACTGTTAGCTGGCTCGACCTTAGTTATGACCGATAGCGGCGGCTTACAAAAGGAAGCCTATTTCCACCGGAAACCGTGTATTACGTTGCGAGAAACAACCGAGTGGGTTGAAACGATAGACGCAGGATGGAATCGACTTTGGGGGCAGCCAGAGAAAGCCATGCAACGCCGTGACATTCCAGACTATGGGGATGGAAAGTCGAGCGAAAAGATCGTGTTACATATCGCCAAATATCTAAACGGCGCGAGATAGTATCAAACGTCGATCTTCAATAAGACAACGCCGTTCGCGCCCGCAGAGATTCGACTTTACAATTTCTTTCTGGGCGACCAATGCTTTAACAACATGTCACCGTGCACGTGGCCCCGTCGGGGCTTTTCCATCAACCGCGCAAACTGCGCTCCAAGGGCAGTAGTCTTATGAGGGTGGTTGTCACCGGGGCGGCTGGATTTATTGGGTCGGTTTGCGCTGCGATGTTATTGGATCGCGGTGATGAAGTCCTTGGTCTGGACAGTATTAATGACTACTATACACCAGCCTTGAAGCATCACAGGCTCGTCGGCCTTGAAGGGCGTGAGCGCTTTTCATTTCTCAAGCTAGACCTCGCTGATGTTGAAATGGCAACGGCTACAATCGTTGATTGGCAACCAGACGTTATTATTCATCTTGCAGCACAGGCTGGTGTGCGAGCGTCGTCAGAGCGGCCCTTTGATTATGTGAATTCCAACCTTGTCGGGCACATGGTCGTGCTTGAAGCAACACGCCAACTTCCTCATTTGCGCCAGTTGGTCTATGCGTCATCGTCGTCCGTTTATGGCAATCGTAGTGAGGGTCCATTTAAGGAGACTGACCGCGTTGATGCACCCCAGTCCCTCTATGCAGCGACAAAGCGTGCAGATGAGTTGCTGACAGGTGTGTATTGTGAGGCCTATCGCCTCCCTGCAACAGGTTTGCGGTTCTTCACAGTTTACGGACCGCGTGGCAGACCCGATATGGCTTATTGGACGTTTGCACAGAGCATGTTGGACGGAATACCAATTACCGCGTTTGATGGCGGTCGGCTCAAGCGGGATTTCACTTTTGTAGACGATATTGTCTCGGGAATCCTGACCGTTGTCGATAACCCGCCACTTTCAGGCGAACATCGGATATACAATCTCGGAAATAATGAGCCACAGACAGTCTTGGCACTAATAGCCGCATTAGAAGTGTCTTTGGGTGTGAAGGCTATCGTCATTGATGCGCCAAAGCCAAGCTATGATGTCGAGACGACTTTTGCTAATGTTGATGCAATGGAAAGAGATTTTGGCTGGAAACCGACAACCAGTCTATCGGTTGGGATAGCCGCTTTCGCAACGTGGTTTTTGAAATGGCATCAAGATTTTGGTGGCGAGAATTGCCCCCCGACAAGCCCTCCGACTAACCAATTGGCTTAACTGTAAAGGCATCACTTGCTAGGCGCACATCTTGGGACCGATCCATTGGCGTCACCAGAACGCCGGCCGGTGTCACGATGACGATCAAGCCGCTCACACCAATGAGTGAAACAGGCAAAGTTTCACTGCGCACAAGACAACCGGAACTATCAAAAAGGGCCGCTGGCCCGCTCGACACATTGGCATTCCCGTCTTTTTCGCCCAATTGGTACAATGTTGCGTAGGAGCCCACGTCATTCCAGCCCATATCCACTGAAATAACAGCTGCGTTGTCGGTCAGCTCCATCACCGCATAGTCGATGGATTTGGATGGCACGACAGCGAATGCTTGAGCGTCCAATTCAATGATGTTGCCATTGCGTTGCGCCAGTTCAACTGCACGCTTTGTGGCCGTTAGAATCTCAGGTGCTAATCGCTCAAGCTCTGTGATTAGGACCGATGCCTTAAAGAAAAAGATCCCGGCATTCCAAGCATATTGACCCGAGGCGAGATAATTTCGAGCCGTTGCAAGGTTTGGCTTCTCAACAAATGCCGCGACTTTGCTAACGTGCGCATCGATGGCAGCGCCTTGCCTAATATAGCCATATCCGGTCTCCGGTCCTTCGGGGACAATAGCGAATGTCACAATGTTGCCGGCTTCTGCGGCGGCTGTCGCGGCTAGGCACGCGTCATGGAGCACTGTTGGCTTTGCAATCACATGATCGGCAGGCAAAATCAACATCAAGGTTTCAGGGTCAATTTGGGCTTGCACCAAGGCTGCAGCGCACAAAGCCGCCGCTGTATTGCGTGGCATTGGCTCAAGCAACAACATGGCATCAGTTATTCCGGCATCGGCGAGTTCTTGTGCAACGGTCTCACGGTGGCTGTCGCCGCAAACCACTAAAGGCGGATTGAATGCGATTAAAGGATTGCCACGGACACGGGACAATGTTTCGAAAAACATTGTGTTGG
>JAYSRI010000136.1:0-1870 GCA_043721175.1 Alphaproteobacteria bacterium | reverse complement strand
GATCATTGCTGGATGCGTGCTTTGGTTAGTATCACTGCCTATTGGGCAGTAGGCAAGATAACGCAGCTCAGCCGAGCAGAAATCAATGCCGTGTGCGCGCAGATAATTTTCTACCTTAGTGCCTTTAATTGGTTGCGCGCTATCCCATAGCGCTTGCGCCCTTCTTATCGACGGATGGCTATTTCTCATACGATAGGTGCGAACAGCACGCTGTGTGTCGAGGCTCGCGGTTCCTTTGTCGGTCATTGCTGGCAACCCTGTTTTTCGCTGCTACACTTTGAACTGAGTGCTTGAACTGGCATACATATCATGAATTAAACTAATTTCAGCATAAAAATGGAGGGCCGATGTTTTTACCCGTAATTCTTGAGCGCGACCTGCGCAGCAAGCGCCCCGAAGGTGGCGCAATCAACGCGGTTGAGGTGGTGCAGCGTGACGACGGTAAATGGCAGGTCAATGTTGATGTAAGCTGGAAGAACCCCGGAATGCGCACCGCCTGCCTGTTTAACATCCCTGAGATCAAGATATACGCGCTTGCAGCGACAGCACTGCGTCACATCGTCACCAAATATGACTATTTCGGCGACATTGTTGTGAAGCCCAAGCAAGGCAAGATTGGGAAATACCTCATTTAGGACTTGCGCATCTTATTTATTGAATTAGGCTAGATTCAGTAAATAGGAGGTTAGCCAATGCCCCTGAGTCGCATAACTATATCCGCAACCGCCAACAGGGCGGCTGCGTTCACGCTGTCAGCGTCCACACGCTCTTACAGCGTCTGGTCACGCACATCGCCGTTCAGTGCGCCACACGCGACCACCAACAGATGTTTCGTGTAGCGTTGTCACAAGGCAGCACCGGATCATTCACTCAGAGCTTTGCCTTTGTAGCGTTCAAGCAAAGCAGCAAGTGAATGCGGATGTCCGTGGCGGTATCGGCTCGTGTTGCGACCACGGGTGCAAGGGGTTTGCAGGATACCGTCACGGATTTCTTAGCCCGGTCGGTTCATCGTCAAACAATCTACAATCTAAGAGGGGACGCAGATGGTACAGCTTTTGTCGGGTAATGAGCAAACGTCAAAATTGCGAACCAAAGTACGGTCTACGATGGTTGAAGCATTGGAGATGCTTGATGTTCTTGGCGATGAACTGCCAGCCGCTGCCACGCTCCAACACGCGATTGATCGGCTCTCGGATCAAAATATGGCCGCATATAAATGAGGCCGCTTAGTCCATCCTCGCCCCGCCAACGCCTAAGCGCAGTGTGCTTGAACGCCGCGCAGTAGAAATAGCCACCATCCTAATTGATCTTGATGATCTGCTGATCAAAAGGACGCGTAGTGCTTTACTCATGTCTCAAGCACGGCTGCTTATGCGGCTGTTGATCCACGGATCAATGCAAATGAAAGACGCGCTGATGTACATACCGCTGTCTTACCGCGCCTTTTACATCATGATTACCAAACTCAAGGCGCAAGCGCTCATCCAAATCAACGGCGTTGAAGGCGACCGCCGTATCCGCCGGGTAAAGCTTGGCCCGAGGTCTGCACCAATCATAAAAATGTTGGCCTACAGCCGGGAAGCACTGGCGGAGAAAGCTAGCGTTTAGAGGTCGTTTAGAAATTGATGCGGGTTGGTCTGATGACTCTTTTCCGCTCCAGTTTTGGCGACATCTACCCGATACCCGCTCCGGCTGATTTAATCTTGGCCAGTGGCGAGGTTGTGGCGATTGCCGTCAGGTTTGCTCTCTCAAGCGCTACCTGTTTTTCGCCTGTACGTTCTTCGAGTGCGGTGATGAGTTTGTTTGGGTTGTTGGTATAGACGCTGGCGGATGTTTTTGCGCGTGATATGGCGACGTAGAGCATTTTTTG
>JAYSRI010000135.1:0-4645 GCA_043721175.1 Alphaproteobacteria bacterium | reverse complement strand
ATCGCCCCCGCGATTAGTAGGTTAACTTCAACTCAGCGCCGATTGTACGACCCCGACGCGGCATAAAGAAGAACGCACGCGGGCTGCCAGTATCAATGCCTGTAGAGCCCGGGGCCGTTAGGCCAGCCGCAGCGGCGGAACCTTGGAACACGTCAAACCAACGCGTTGCGATCGGGATGGTGTCTTCTTCGGTCAGGTTCTTACCCCAAACAGACAATTTCCAATGATCGCCACTGACACCAAAGCGCCCACCAACCAAAGTTGTATCACCGGTTTCGGCTAGACCATGGACCTGCACAAACTTGGTACTTTCGTAGGAAACGTCAGCGGATGCAAACAACTCCATCCCATTCCCGAAGGGGCGGGAGTAGTCGATATTAAAGCTGGCTTGGTTCTCAGGCACCAATGGTGTTTTCTGGCCGATGATCGAGCCATCCGCACCAGGCAAGGGAACGACGGAGCCATTTGGCAATGGTGGCGGGTTTGGCAAGCCGGTGGCAGCGCGGCGCGTTGTCGTGCACGTTGTACCAATCTGATAGCCACCCGATGTCAGGGTATATTGGAACTCATCGCAGCCTTTGGTGAACGTGGCATCAATGTGGGAGAAGTTAAAGCCAATGCCCAGATTATTGGTCACGCGGAAGCGGAAATCGCCTTCGATGCCTTTGATTTCGGCGTTGCCTTGATTGGTGACAATGGATGTCAAGACGCCCGAAGAACCAGCAACCGCGGTCGTTAGCTGCACAGCATCTGCCTTAGTATCATAGACTGAAAGTGTAGCAGTGCCGCGTCCATCAAACAATTTTGTCTTATAACCAATTTCGACATTGGTGGAAGTTTCAGGTTCAAACTGCGGGAAGCCGTTGGCGATACCCAGCGTACCGTTCAAGCCGCCTGGCTTTGTACCCTCGGCATAAATACCATATAAAGTGTTGTTTTCATTTGGTTTCCAGCTTAGCGTGACGCGTGGTGTGAAGCTGTCAAAGCTGCGTGAATCGTCATACGTTAGCCCACCGACGCCCACGCCGGCAACGCCAGCACCCCCGACAAAGCCTGTGCAAGTTGGTGCGGCTGCGATTGGGTTTGAACGCAGGCCAGCGCAGAAGTTCTGTGTGGAACGCCGCTCTGATTGTTGACGTGCTTCCACATCAACCGACAGGTTCTCCAAAATGTCATAGGAGATGCGGGCAAAGACCGCGCCGTTGGCGGTGCTGTTGGTGCTCGCACGCTGGGTTAGGATTTCGCCGTTAACAACGGCAACTGCTGGCGGTGTTGGCGTAGGTTGTGCCGCGACTGCAAAGTCTATGTTGTAGCTGGTTTGTTTCAGGTTGTAGCCATACAAGCCAATCAACCAGCGAAAACGACGCTCTGTTGGCGATACCAGCTTTACTTCCAAGGACATGTCGTCAGAATCTGTAAGGCCGGCACTCCCAAACAGCGAGTTGGAGCCTGTGATGCCGTTAGCGCCGACAGTTTGCGGAAATGACGAACCGTTCAAGAAGTCAGAATCGGAGCCAGTTTTCAGAGATTCGTCACGGAAACCATAGCTTACCTTGACAGCATAGTCGTTTGGCAAATCAACGTCGGCAATCAGCGAGCCAAAGGTCAAATCGCGCTCAACCCCGAGGAATGGTGACGCTGGTCGTGTGCCACCAAAGCCTGTGTTCTGAAAATAAACGCCAGTATCCTTGATCACGCCACAAAACCATTGGTTTGGATTGTTGTCTGTGGTTGCCGCTGCACCGCGATAAGCGTTTGAGCGATAGCCCGGATAGCAATTGTTTTTGCTCGACGGTTGGAAACCAAAGGCGCGAGGGCCGTCTTCGTCTTTGGCATTGACCAAGCGCGCCCGCACTGTCAGGCCTTCTAGTGGACGGGCTTCTAACACGCCGCTGTAGGACGTGGTTTGCTCAGAACCCAGTGTCTCGCCAGGAGCTGCGCTATTGGCAAACTCGCCATCAAATGTGTAGTAGCGGCCCGATAGCGAACCCGACAACCACGGTGTGATTGGCCCGGCAACGCGCAAATTGACGCTATTTTCGCCATGTTCAGCGGCTGACAAAGTTGCACCAGCCTTAAAGGCAGAACCGGGGCTATTCGTGATGAAGTTGATTGCGCCTGAATAGGTGTTGCGGCCATAAAGCGCCGATTGTGGGCCTTTGATGACTTCAATGCGGGTCACGTCTGACGTGTCGATCGACGAGATATCGCCTTGATAGTAAACACCATCAACGAAGTAAGCCGTACCAGCTTCAACGCCGGGCTGTGTGCCTGCGAGGATTGAAGCGGCACCACGAACGACCGGACGGTCAGTTGCGCGACCAAATGCCTTTGAGAATGAAAGGCCCGGTGTAAATCGTGCCAAGTCATCAATGGCTTGGATGTTAAGGCGTGACACGTCTGATGCGCTAACAGCGGTAACCGCAACAGGCGCGCTGATCAAAGTTTCTTGAGTTTTACGAGCCGTCACGATGACGACTTCAATTTTTGAGCGGTCCACGGTTGCTTCGGGAGTTGACGTTTGAGCCATCACGCTGGCGGGCATTGCAACTATAAGTGCAAGGATAGCAGCAGAACTTGATAGAAAGAGTTTATGGGTCATTTTTGTTCCCTAATGTGCGCGATCTACACGCATTACGCTAAACGCCAAGCCAGCCCGCAGGCCAAGTGTCACTTTCGTTAAAGAGTATATTCAATAAAGGAAAGATGGCCTTGCACTGTTGACGCACAAGCGTGACTTCGTAGCAACACTTGTAACAATCAACTCAAGACTAGATCGTCGCGATGTATAAGTGCGGGCCGACCAACAAAGCCTAAAATGGTTTCAATCTCATCACTGCGTCGGCCTTTAATGGAGGCAGCGTCCGCGGACGAGTAAGCCGACATTCCAAAGCCAATGCCCACACCGCTGGGCGCTTTAATCGCAACGGTTTCGCCGCGCTCAAAACTACCTTCAACACGGATAACCCCGATCGCCAGCAGGCTTGAGCCGCCTCTGAGTGCTTTTGCCGCCCCTGCGTCAACGATGAAGGCGCCAGCTGGATTGAGGCTATGACCGAGCCATAGGCGTCGCGCGGTTTCACGATCTAAAGAAGGCGAAAACCAAGTTGCCCGCTCACCATTTTGCCCGCTATTTTGCAAACGCAACAACGGGTGAGGCAAAAATCCATCCTTGATAGCAACGCGGCACCCTGCTGCAGTGGCAATGCGTGCTGCTTCGATTTTGGTCTGCATACCGCCACTACCCATGCCCGAACCGGAATTGACGCCACCGGCCATCGCTTCGATTTGAGGCGTTATGGCTTCAACTGTGGGGATGTGGCGTGCGTTGGGACTGTGGCGCGGGTCAGCATCATAAAGCCCGTCAATATCTGAAAAAAGCACCAACACATCGGCACCGACCATTTGCGCGACCCGTGCTGCCAGTCGGTCGTTGTCGCCATAGCGCAATTCTTGGGTTGCCACGGTATCGTTTTCGTTGACAACCGGCACAATGGCGCACGCGATCAAAGTCTCAAGTGTCGCTCTCGCATTGAGCCAGCGTCGTCGCCGTTCGGTGTCGTCGGGGGTTAACAAGGCTTGGGCTACAAAAATCTGATGCGGTGCGAACGCCGCCGCCCAAGCTGACATCAGCGCCACTTGCCCTGCCGCTGCAGCTGCCTGTTTTTCCTCCAGCTTGAGTTTGCCTGCTGCAAGACCCAAAGCACCGCGACCTAACGCAACCGCACCTGAGCTAACGACAATGACTTCGACGCTACGTTGGCGCAACTGGGCAATATCGCTTGCGACGCTCAACAGCCAGTCGTGGCGCACATGACCACTATCGGCGTCGGTTATTAGAGAGGAGCCAAATTTGACGACGATACGCCGTGCCCCTGCAAAACATCCCTCGCTCATGGAGCCCAGCCGTCCTCGGACCCGCCCTCGGTTGCTGGTTTTGGTTCCATCTCATCATCAAGATCGGGTGAAATGATCCCACGCGACTTGGCTACTTCGCGCCATAAAAGCCCCAGTGCGCCGCGCACACCGCTGCTGGAGACGCCCGAAATCGCTAGCACTGTGCGCCCAGCCGCCTTCGACAAAGCGGCACGTTTCTCGTTGATTTCTTCAGGACTGAGTGCATCTATCTTGTTGAGTGCAACGATCTCGGCTTTGTCGATCAGCTCTCCGCCATAGGCTTCTAACTCGGCGCGCACTGTGTGATAGGCCCCAACCACATCCTCCTCGGTGCCGTCAATCAAGTGAAGGAGCGCCGCGCACCGCTCAACGTGGCCCAAAAACCGCGTACCAAGACCAGCGCCATCCGCTGCACCTTCAATCAGGCCTGGAATATCGGCGAGTACAAAGCGTGTGTCAGCGCCAAGACTGACGACGCCCAGATTGGGATGCAAGGTCGTGAATGGATAGGACGCAATTTTGGGATTAGCCGCCGAAACCGCCGCCAGGAATGTGGACTTACCGGCATTGGGCAAACCAACCAAGCCTGCATCGGCGATCAGTTTGAGGCGCAACCACACCTCCATTTCAATGCCTTCCTGACCTTTATTCGCGCGTTCGGGGGCTTGATTGATCGAGCTTTTGAAGTGCAAGTTTCCCCAGCCGCCATTGCCTCCGCGCGCCAAAACAAAGCGATCACCTATCGTTG
>JAYSRI010000134.1:0-4664 GCA_043721175.1 Alphaproteobacteria bacterium | reverse complement strand
TTTGGTTGTGAGCTGTGTTTCACAATAGGGGCGAGCTGCACTAGAGCTTGTCCTATTTGGTCGCACCTTTTTCGGCCTTCATACCGACATCACCATTTGGTCCGCCAATAATTTTTTCCAGACGCATACGGAAAATCAACAGCGCATTTGGTGGAATAGCGCCGGGTGCTCCCGCTTCTCCATAGCCAATGCTGGGCGGCACCCAGATTGTCCACTCATCGCCGGAGCGCATCAATTGTAGCGCCTCGACCCAAGCCGGTATCAATTGGCCAACTGGGAATTCCGCCGCTTGACCACGGGCAAAAGAGCTATCGAACACCGTGCCGTCCAGCAATTTGCCTTCGTAATTTACCTGAACAATGGAATCAGCATTTGGCTTTGCCCCGTCACCAGCACCCGTAGCGATGACGGCATATTGAAGGCCCGATGCGGTCGTTGTGACGCCCGATGCGGCTTTGTTTTTTGCCAAGAATTCTTCGGCAGCCTTTAAGTTGGCAGCAGGATCCATCGACGGGGCCGGAGCGGTTGAACTTGCTACTTCATTCCCGCCCACGCCGTTCATCACGGAATCAGTTTCATTGCCGCCTGCTGGTTTACAAGCACCAAGTGCCACCACACTCGCCAAAGCCGCCAAAATCATAACAGTTTTCCGCATAGTCACAGCCTCATATTCATGATGAAACGCCCGTCATGGGCCAATGGATGATAAGTGGGTTGATCGGAAGAAAACGCAGCTTATGCCTCGTCTAGTGGAACGCCGTATAGTTCCATCCGGTGATCAATTAGTTTGTAACCCAAGCGGCGCGCAATCTCGGCTTGCAGCCGTTCGATCTCGGGATCGACAAACTCAAGAACCTTGCCTGACTTCATATCGATCAGATGGTCATGATGCTCAATGCCGGCTTCTTCATAGCGTGAGCGCCCGTCGCGAAAATCATGCCGTTCGAGAATGCCACTTTCTTCAAACAATCTAACAGTGCGGTACACCGTAGCAATTGAAATGCCCCGATCAATGGCGGCAGATCGGCGATGCAATTCCTCGACGTCGGGATGGTCTTTCGCTTCGGACAAAACACGCGCGATGATGCGTCTTTGCTCGGTCATGCGCAGGCCCTTTGCCGCGCACAATGCTTCAATCCGCCCACTCAAACTTGTTGCATCACTCATAGCCTTCAATATGCGGGTTTTTGTCGCAGGCGTCTAGCTAGAAGTTACAATTGGCGGCGCAGCGATGCGTGTTGCCAAGACCAGCGCGTCCACGGCTGGCTTGTCTTGCCGACTATAATAGGCTTTTCGGCGGCCAACTTCGATGAAACCAGAATTGGCGTAAAGTGCCAATGCGGGAAGATTGTCGATAGCGACTTCGAGTGTCATGCGCGTAACGTCATTGACGCCAGCATAAACCATAGCATGGGCCAATAGCGCGGCCCCAACATGGCTTTGCCTACAGTGAGGGTGCACACCGATTGTGATGATTTCGCTATCCTCGCCGACAATACTCACGACAATAAAGCCCTGCACAGGCTCCCCCATCACCCAAATGTGGTCGTTGGCTAGCAGCAATGCGAAGTCGTCGTCAGTCCAAGAGGCGGAAAAGCAAGACGCGTGCAACGTGCTGAGCACCGGCAGATCTGATATGTCCGCGCGCCGAACTGTCATAGCGAAGCCTCTTCAAGCGCAATACCACCGGGCAGTTTCGCGCCAGAGCCGCGCAGATAGAGCGGGGTCGGCGGGTGATCTTTTGGCGTTAAATGCGCAGCCAAATGTCCTAATAGTGCAGGGTCAGGCAGACTGGCCGGGATGTGTATCCAGTCGGGGCGCAGCGCACAGAGGGTGGCGGCCCCCGGTCCTGTAACTGCCCAATCGCCACGAAGGCGGTCGACGATTTCCAAAGCCTCACCGCGACACGGCGCTATGATCTCACGACGTCCATCCCAAGCGCCAACAAACAAGCTACCCGCTATTTCAATGGCGGCGATTGTTCGAACTTGGGCTGCCCCTTGGGCGAGGAGCTCCAAAGTAGATAGGCCAACACAAGGCTTGCCCAGCGCCAATGCCAGACCACGCGCGAATGCCAAGCCGATCCGTAGCCCTGTAAAAGCCCCCGGCCCGCGCGTCACAGCGATCAGGTCAAGCTCCTCGAATATCAAGCCACAGTGCGCCATTGCATCGCGAACCATCGGTGCCAATCGCTCCGCTTGCCCGCGCGCCATCGGCTCCACTCGGGCTAACAGTGTCTCGCCATCGCGCACAATAGCCACCGAACACCCTGTCAAAGCTGTATCAATCGCCAGTACCAACATGGAAATTATAGAATGCTCAGAAGTGCGCTGTTTGGCCGACCCAAAACTGCCTTATCACCATTGATGCCTAACGGCCGCTGGATTAATTTCGGGTTTTTTGCCATCGCGGAGAACACCGCTTCGTCATCGGCATTTGGCTCCAAGCCCGCGTCGGCTGCGTCCTTGTCTCGCATGAAGGCGCGCGGCGAGACATTGCCCATTTTGACGGCGATTTCCTTCAATTCCGCCACACTCAATCGCTGCGCTACCAGCATATAAAGGCGAATTTGTGGGTCAATGCCAGCGGCCTCGAGAACTTCCAGCCCTTTTTTGGAAGAACCACAACCGGGATTATGGATTAGGATATATGTCACAAAATGGTCCTCATCTGATCGACTGCCCTTACATATGAGGCTTGTCACGTAAAACCTAGAGCTATCGCGACATGCCATTGCATTAAAATTATTTGATAGACCACCAAGCGGCGGCTTCGCAATCCCGACACAAGCGCTAGTCGTCAAACAGTATGCACGGCTGGGGCCGGGGGAGCATTGGCTCGATACGGAGAATTGGCCCGATTGTGCAGCGACTGCACCCGATGACTTTCAGGCCGAATGCCAGATTTATCGCGACTATCTCAAAGATGTTTTCTTTGGCGGTTTTAATTGACGTAGATTGTTTGAATTTCCCCAAAATCGCGGCACAGTAGTCCACCGCTCCATGCCGCTCTGACTTAAGCGCTTTACGAGCGCATCAATCGGCATGAAGGTGTTGAACTTGCGCGAACGAAGCGCTGAGGGCATGCCACCATGACGACCCAACAGGCTGATACAATTGTTCATTCTAAAATCGGATCGTCTGGCCTATCGTGGGCAATATTTGAAGGCGGGCGCAACCCCTATGTCATTTTATGTACGATCTATATTCTGGCACCCTATGTGGCGACCACAGTTTTTACAGATCCGGTTGTTGGCCAAGCCACCATTGCCAGTTGGCACAAATATGGCGGTTTGGTTGTTGCCTTAACGGCCCCGCTAGTGGGCGCTATTGCCGACAAATTGGGACATCGTAAACCCGCACTTTTGGCCGTAACAAGCCTCATGATCGCGTCAATTTTTACGTTGTGGTGGGCACTACCAGCGGGCCAAGGCGGCCTGCCACTCTGGGCGATTGGTGTCTTAACTGCCGGAACTGGCGTTTTGTTTGCTTATAATGAAGTGCTGCATAATTCCATGTTGCCGGGTGCAACATCATCGGCGAGCCTGCCCCACGTCTCTGGTTTGGGTTTGGCGCTGGGCAATTTAGCTTCTGTTGGGCTACTGGTATTTGTGCTGTGGGGTCTGGCGTTTCCCGGGCGCGTTGACTGGCCTTTCATTCCCAAAGCGCCGTTGTTTGGACTTGATCCGCTGCGCCATGAAACCAGCCGCATTGTCGCTCCGATGTCAGCGCTCTGGTTTGCGCTATGCGCAGCGCCGCTTTTCTTGTTCACCAAAGACGCGCCTGCAACGGGAATTAGCATGGTCAACGCCAGCAAAGACGGTTTGGTCGGCCTGATTGGTGCCGTCAAGCGTCTGTTTAATACTGACAAAAATGCCGGCCTCTTTTTGTTGGCACGCATGCTCTATGTCGATGGCAAGACTGCGATTTTGATATTTAGCGGCTTAACCGCTGCTGGCGTTTTTGGCTGGGGCTTGTTGGAGATGTCAGCTTACGGTGTGATTTTGTCGATCTTTGCAGTTTGTGGCGGCTTATTCGCGGGCAACCTAGACGCTAGCATCGGGGCAAAACGCTCAGTCATGATTGAAATTGGCGTCACGTTAGCGTGCTTAACAATCATGACAAGCCAATCGACGACGGCGATATTTGGAATCGCTATTGAGCCGGGCAAGGCGGTTTGGAGCGCGCCAATGTTTAAGACCTTGCCCGAACTGGTTTTCCTTGTCGGTGCAATCATCATCGCCATCTCCATCACTGGCGCCTATGCGTCGTCACGCACCTTGATGGCGCGCTTGGCACCCAAAGGCATGGAGGGGGAGTTTTTTGGACTTTACTCGCTCTCCGGAGCGGCAACGCTTTGGATGGGATCGCTATTGGTGCAAGTTTTCACCGAAAAATTCGCCAGCCAGCAAATCGGATTGGCCTCAACGAGCATTTTACTTTTGGCGGGCTTGGTTGTCATGGCCTTTGTCAAACAGCCACCACGCCTTGAGAGCGGGACTTATTAGCCGCCACAGTCTATATCGCCACCGTGACCTTACCATTTGTCCTTCCCCTGAATTGGTGCGAGCCACTCGATGCGCTGTGTGCCTTGAGCGCGGCGAGCGAACACAATGGCACCGATCATGGCGTTTTGGGCTTCATTGGTGGTGGGCCCCATGCCAT
>JAYSRI010000133.1:0-1883 GCA_043721175.1 Alphaproteobacteria bacterium | reverse complement strand
CAATCACACTCATAGCATAGTCAAGATAGGACGACTTGAGCTCGTTTTCGATAGAAATAGGCGTAACGCCCTTCACATCAAAACGAGCGGGATCGGGGCGTTCTGCCTCTGGATTATCTGGTGTGCCGTCGTCTGTCGTGTCAGTCACAATTTACGCCATTTGCTGATGATAAAAGTTGCCGCGATTCGCTCGCAGAGCCTACGAAATTACTGTAGCATCGTGTGGTGCGCAGGTCCAAGCGGTGCAAGGCTTTACACTGTATTGAGCGCGTGGGAGCGAGTGACGTTGACTGGATCAGAAAACATACAGCACGCCCAAGCGGAGATCGACGGTGCTCAAACTTTGAAAGCTGTTGGGAAAAAACGCCCTATTGTGCCAGCGATGATTGTTTGTATGCTTATCGGTGCAACGTCGATTGGAATTTGGCAATTGCGCCCCAAACAGACGCCAGACGGCCGCCCGATTGGCGAAGTCGGCAAAATACAGGCGTTTGCAACCCCTAGCGCCAACAATGGTGAAGGGTTAGCGGTGTGGCGCGATGGCCGAAAGACCTATGAGCTACCAGCCTCACAAGCCGCAACCATCGAGCGCATTGAGTTATCTTCAATTGATGTTGATATCGCGGGTAGCCTTGACCCCGACATGGTGCTTTACACTTGGAGTGGCGGCGCACATTGCTGTTTTTCCCAAATTTTGATTGATGGTCGTACAGGCAAGAAATTGGGCCAGTTTGACATTGGCAATGGTGACCCAACGCCTTTTATACCCAGCAAAGCAAAAAACCTTGCCCGCGCTGTTGCACTCAACATCGATGATGTCAGCGCCTTCAAGTTTGGCAGCTATGCCGATAGCCCGATGGCGCGCATTCTTGTGGTGTGGGATGGCACCAGATTTAGCCTTGATACCAAGCGGATGAAAGCGGCATCACCGGATGGACCTCCTGCCTTCTTCGTCAGCGAGCCCGAGCTGGCAGACGCGGTTAGCATTGGGGTTCAAGATTTTGGCGAAAATGAAGACAAGCCAGCCTTAGTCGAAGCTGCGGTTAATCGCCGTGGCGATCGTGCCAAAGCCTATCAGGCTTGGATGGAAGGCGAAGAAGCACGTATGATATCAGCCGAGCTTAATCCGAATGAACTAGCCTCCTATGGTCCAATGGCTGCATTTCTGAACGAGCGTATTTATAAAGGCCAAGGCAAAGCCGGTGTTGCGACAGTTCTAGATGTTTACAAGGCCGATGCCGAGCGTGCGCAGGTCGCGCTCTCTTTTTACTTTTCGATGTTGCACCAGAGCCGATGGTTTGAGGATTTAGATCGACTTAATGGTGGAGAACTCACGCGGGTTTCGCTGACGTATCGGTAGCCGCTTGGACCGCGCAGTGCCATCGCGCACTTTCATTTCAAGTCTCGGTGATAACGTTAAAATGCGCAGCAACGCCGCGTGGTCCTATGCCATTAACCCAATGCCAAATCAGCCGCAGCATCCAGAATAGCATCCACATCAAGGCGGTAGGTGTGGTATAGATCGATCAAATCGCCCGCTTGCCCAAACCGCTCGACGCCCAGCGCACGCACACGGTTCCCGCGCACAGAGCCCAGCCACGATAAGGCAGACGGCGAACCATCCAGTATCGTAATCAAGCCAGCCCGCTGCCCTAAAGGCTCCAACAAGGTCTCAACATGGCTTTTGATGCGGGGTCCACCCGTCCATCGCGCCCTTCCGGCGGCCGTCCAACCGCGGTGCAGCAAATCTGGCGATGTGATCGCGAGCAAGCCAAGGCCTGGATGTTCGTCGCGCACCGCCTCAAAACCTGCCCTCGCTTCAGGTGCTAAAGCGCCGCAATAAGCGATTGCCAAGTCAGCGCCAAAAGCAGGGCGTTCGAGCC
>JAYSRI010000132.1:0-1884 GCA_043721175.1 Alphaproteobacteria bacterium | reverse complement strand
GCGAGGCCATATCTTGCAGTTCAATGCGTTTTTCGACGTCGATTGTGATATCTTGCATGGCACCAGCAATGGCCCGAACATGCCCATTTTCGAAAACAGGACGGCCAACAAGCCGGACCCAAATATTGCGGCCCAAAGCAGTGACCATTGGTAGCTCAAGATCCCAGCCTTCACCCGACATTTGTGTTTCTTCAATGCACGCCAGTAGCGTTTCAAATGCCTCGGGTGCATAAAAATCCCGACTGGCAGCAGCGCTGACGACGAAGGTTGCATCGACTTCAACAATCCGCCGCACTTGGTCGCTCCAATGCAGGGCACGATTGGCAAATGTCATCGTCCAAGCCCCGACTTGTGTGAGGTTTGCTACCTCTTGCAAGGCAATGTCATTTGGATTGGTCGTTTGGTCATGCCCGAGTGCGCGAGACTCGTCGGGGGTGGATTTAGAAAGTGGCACGTGTACAAAACTCCGACGCAAAACTGAGTATCAAGATAGCGCATCTGGCCTAATTTTCTCTGAATCCTTGTTTGCAGCACTTGATACTTGCAATTTTGTGCGAGGCGACGTCAAACAGCGCCGAACATGGAGTGGTTAAATGCGCATTTTCCTTGATACGGCCGAAGTTGCAGACCTGAAAGCACTTGCTGATACTGGCCTGATTGATGGCGTCACAACAAATCCGTCACTTATCGCCAAGTCAGGGCGTAAAATTGCCGAGACAATCGCGGAACTCTGTACGCTGACAACTGGTCCGGTTAGTGCAGAAGCAGTGGCAACAGACTATGACGGGATGATGGCCGAGGGCCGGTTTTTAGCTAAAATTGCACCGAATGTCGCTGTCAAGTTGCCGTTGACCCCCAACGGCCTGCGCGCCTGCAAGGCCTTTTCGGAGGAGGGCACGATGGTCAACATCACTCTTTGCTTTTCAGCAGTCCAAGCCCTGCTGGCCGCCAAAGCTGGCGCAACTTTTATTTCCCCCTTTGTGGGTCGCCTCGATGACAATGGTGCCGACGGCATGATTTTGATCCGCGAGATACGTCAAATCTACGACAATTATGGTTATGAAACACAAATTCTGGCGGCTTCACTGCGAACGTCAGTGCATGTGCGCGATGCTGCCTTGGCAGGTGCAGATTGTTCAACCTTACCACCAGCAACATTCAAAGCGCTCTACAAGCACCATTTGACAGACGCAGGCTTGGCGGCATTTTTGAAAGACTGGGCCTCAACGGGGCAGTCAATACTCTGATTTGCTCAGAAATTTTGATTGCGCTTTTAGCTGTAAGGTGAGTTGTGCGGCGCTGGCACACGCACTTGATGGCCACGCTGTGTGCAGTTGTTTTGTGATCAAAAGCCTTGCCTTAGCAAACTGTCAGGGGTATCCCCACCGCTCTTGGGGTGTCGCCAAGCGGTAAGGCATCGGGTTTTGAGTCCGACATTCCTAGGTTCGATCCCTAGCACCCCAGCCAACTTCCGCCACTGTAGTTGGTCAACTTTGAAGATCCGTGATTGCAGTGCGATCTTGTGTAACGCGACGTGCACAATGGGACTTCTACCAAAAGCCCAGTAAATTGACACGGCTAACAAATGCCAGATTGGGGCGGATCGCGACTTACCAAAGTCGCTATGCGGGTATGCGCTTTGTCATAAATGATTGGCGGTCAATTATAGTGCGGCTTTGGAAAGTCGCGTTTCTAGTTTTTGAAATGATCATTGGTTATGTTGATGGGCCGTTTGTATTAGTTGCGGGCACCATGAAATATGTTCTCTGAGAATTGGCAGGGAGATTATGGGTAAACTTGCTCGTGATCGCGTTATTGCTTTGTGTTTCTGAAATGCCGTAAAGAGGCCTTGCCATAACGACAAACTCCTATCGATGCGAGGTT
>JAYSRI010000131.1:0-1889 GCA_043721175.1 Alphaproteobacteria bacterium | reverse complement strand
TAGACGACTTCGTCATAGATTAGGGAAACTGGCTGGGAAGCATTCAAATCAAAATCCGAATTGCCGAGGCCACGTAAATAAAAGCGCGGGAATGTACGACCAAATGAGCTCTCCACAACCAAGGAGGGTACGCGACCCGAAAAAGCGTTCATATCCGCACCACCTGATGTCAGGGTCGTGATCGCGTCACCACGAACGGTCGATAGAGAAACCGGAACGTCTTGACTGCTCTCTTCGCGCTTACGCGCAGTAACGATGACTACTTCAAGACCACCTGTTTCAGGCGCTGCAGTAGGGGCGGTTTGGGCGATGGCGACGGCGGGGAACGCCGAAAATAAGGTAAGGGCAATAGCGCTTGTTGACGCCATTATAAGAGTGCGGTTGAGTGACATAAGAGCTCCATCTACTTGATAAATTCAAAAAGCTATGAAGCCCGGCAGAAGCATTTTTGCCTTGGGGCAAATCGCTTTCGCGTCTGGTGCGGCACAGCTGTGATGGGAAGGTCTGCTAACCGTAGAGTCGCTATTAAGCTACCGTGAGTGTCGCGAAATTGACACATACGACGACTCTAACCCGCTGGTGTTGCTGCATTGCAACAAAAACCGATCTGTTCAAAGTGTCAGCGGTGTTGAGGTTTGTTGTCCACCAACAATGCCGCGATTGTCGAAGACGAAACAACCGCCGTCATAGGTGCTTTCGTTGGCTGGCACTTGATCCAAATACGCAAGGATTCCGCCGTGTAGGTGATAGACCTCTTCAAAACCTTCAGACAGTAAAAATGAAGAAGCTTTTTCGCACCGTATACCGCCCGTGCAGAACATCGCGACTTTTTTATCGCGAGCTGGGTCTAAATTGGCCGCTGCCCAGGCTTTAAAGCCCGTGAATTTGTCAATTCCTGGATCAATGGCGCCTTTGAAGGTACCCTCGACGATTTCGTAGTCATTGCGCGTGTCGATAAGTACGATGTCAGGATCGGCTATCAAAGCATTCCACATTTTCGGAGCAACATAAGTACCCACCTGCACATTGGGGTCTGCCTTGGGCGCGCGGAGTGTGACGATCTCGCGTTTGAGGCGCACTTTCATCCGCACAAACGGATTTTTATCAACTGAGGCGTACTTGATTTCCGCGCCGTGAAAGCGGTTGCCAAACAAAGGATCGTCCATCAAATACAGAACAAATGCGTCTATATCCTCTTTCGTGCCAGCAAAGGTGCCGTTCACACCCTCGGGTGCCATCAAAAACACCCCGAGTATTCCCAATTGCTTCGCTGTTGCGCGGACATCGAGGCGCAACGCCTCGAAATCTGGGCAGGGAGCAAATTTGTACAGTGAACAGACCTTGAATTGCATGTTAAGCGAACTAGCAAAATAAATGCTATTTGGGCAGCCCTTGATCGCATGTATAGCGCAGCGATAAAGTGGTAACTCGAAGAAAAATGGGTTGCTTCCTTATTTTTGCGGCGTATCAAAAAATAGAGGGTGGAATTCTGATGTTTTTGAAAGAAGTCGATCAAGGAGTTAAGCATGCCGAACCTCAAAGACAAAACCCTTTTCATCACAGGTGCTTCACGCGGCATTGGCTTGGCTATTGGCTTGCGCGCTGCGCGTGACGGCGCAAACGTGGTGATTGCGGCCAAAACTGCCACCGCTCACAAGCATTTGCCAGGAACCATTTATAGTGCAGCCGATGAGATTGAAGCGGCGGGCGGCAAGGCGCTGCCCCTGATTGTCGATGTGCGCGACGAGGCTTCGGTGAATGCGGCTATTGATGAAGCCGTCGCAAAATTCGGCGGCATCGACATTTGCGTCAATAACGCCAGTGCTATTCAGCTGACAGGCACAACGCAAACTGATATGAAACGCTATGACTTGATGCATCAAGTTAAT
>JAYSRI010000130.1:0-1894 GCA_043721175.1 Alphaproteobacteria bacterium | reverse complement strand
AGGCCCATGGCCTTTAGCTGCGTGATTGCTGGGCCAATAATGCGCGCTTCTTCATCGCCAAATGCGCCATCTTCGCCAGCGTGAGGGTTCAGCGCTGCAATTGCAATGCGCGGTGTCGCAATATCAAACTCATGCACCAGGGATTGCGCAGTGACGCAGGTTGCGGTGACAATATTCTCGGTAGTGAGCAGGCGAGGGACGTCGCGCAACGCGCAATGTACCGTAATAGGCACAACACGCAGCCCATCGACAGCCAACATCATGACGGGACCGCGCGCACGGTCAAATGGTTTATCGGCCAAAAGTGCGCCCAAGAATTCAGTGTGCCCGGGATGGGCAAATCCAGCTGCCATGACGACAGACTTGGCAATGGGAGCGGTCACAAGTGCACTGGCTTGCCCGGTTTGAACAAGCGTAACACCGGCTTCAATAGAGGCCAGTATCGCTTTGGCAAATTTTGGGTCTGGCTGCCCGCCAACCGCGCCCGTCGCATTAAAGCCTTTGACGACGGGTAGGGCATCGCGAAAGCCAGTTTGCGCAGCTTCAATATTGTCAATCACAACGCATGGCACGTCTGAATAGAGTAGCGCGTCGCCCAACAGTGCAAACACATGGTCGCTGTGGCGCAATGCTTGCCAAGCCTTCATGCAAACCTCTGGCCCAATCCCGCAAGGGTCACCCATAGTAATGGCAATTGGCAGCTTTGCCACTATTGCAGCGTGATGATCGCAGCTTCGCGGCGAATGTCGCGCAAATAGCGACGGGCGATCAGGCCAAGCTCTTGGCTGTAGAGACGCTCCTCTAGCTGGGCAGCTGTGGGAATATCGTCACCCGTGGTTTCTTTTTCGCAAAGGATTAGGACGTGAACACCAGTGTCGGAGCGGAACACGGGGCTTGCTTCAGTGCGAGACAAAGACAAAGCGCGCGACTTAAACGGCTCGGTGAGGTCACCGTCTTCTACTTCGCCCAGATCGATTGCCTCGACGCCACCGCGTTGGGCAGCGCGTGTAACGCCATCGCAACCGTTTCGAAGTGCATCGCGCGATTGGCGCACTGATTGCTCCGCACGCCGCCAAACGGGCTCGGCTGAGCCTGCGGCCACCTTGGTAGACATTTCCTTGAGCTTAAGTTTCGATTTTGGCGGGCTTGGCGCGCGTTTTTCACGCACGGCAACAATCATCACACCACCGCGCACAACAATAGGATCGCTGACGGTTCCAATAGCCAATGTGTCTACCACGGGGATGACCTCAGGCCGCAATTCACCGACTGTGATCCAGCCCAAATCGCCACCAGTAGATGCTGATGGCGCAAACGAGAATTGCTGCGCCACAATCGGGAATGAAGCACCAGCTCGTAACTGTTGGACCAGCGTTTTTGCGCCTTCGAGAGTTTGAGTTGCAGCGGCAGCATTTTCATCTTCAAGGAAGATTTCAGAGATCAAAAGTTGAGGTTTATTGGTATTGGCCAGAATGCGGTTCAATGCTGTTCGCACTTGGTCGCGATTGACCCGTACACGAGATCCAAATCGCCCGCTAACAATGCGTTGCCACATAACCTCGGCGCGGATTTTGTCGCGATAGCTCTGAGGGGAGACCCCGATAGCGCGCAAATCGTCAAATGTCGCTTGCAAAGTGCCGCCATTTCGACGCGCATCATTGGTCAAAATACGGTCAACCTCAGCATCGCTCATTGATTGCTTGAACTTGATAGACGCCTCTTGCAACTGCAAGCGTTCGTCGATCAACGCATTTAACGCCGCAGCACCAGCCCGCTGCACCAATTCATCCGTAATTTGGGTCGCACCTGACGTCTCCAACAAAAACCGCGTCCGTTGGCGCACATCCAATCGCGTGATCGGTTGGTCATTAACAATGGCAACAACGCCTTCGCT
>JAYSRI010000129.1:0-1895 GCA_043721175.1 Alphaproteobacteria bacterium | reverse complement strand
TGGGCGACAATGTTTGCGGGCGGGAAGCTATGCAAATTTACTTTGCCAATCAGGATGATACTTTATCGATAACAGCGGCCCAAGTTGTCAGTGAGCTCACCAACAAGTTAGCTCGTTGCCCCAAAAGGAAGGTCATTCTCGCAGCAGTGTCCGGGAATGATGGTGCGCCCGCCACAGCACTTGTCGCGGCAAACCGGATCAAGATTGTTGGCGATATTTTGATCAGTCAAGGCTTAGACGCCGCCCGCATCATCGCCGCAACAGACGGTCCGCTCGTAAACTCATTGCCACGTGGCCCAATCGGTGGGGTCGTTGTGATGACGAGACAATGAAGATCGCCAGATTTTGATGTGACCAAGTACAGCTTAAAAGGACACTCGATATGACAGCATGCGAACTCCTAGTCCCCCTGCAAGGCAACCAGAACGATGTGCCGCTGCTACAAGCGGTACTTAAAATATCGAAGTCATACGATGGTCAAGTCACCAGCGTTTACGGTCAGATTGACCCTATCGAGATGCTCGCATGGCCTTCCGACGGTGCTTATGCAATAGGCTCAGCCTCTGTGATTGAAGCAGCCCAAAAAGGCAATGACGAGGCTTGGAGCATTGTCCAAGCTCAAGTGATGGAAATCGCCAAGGTCGAGCCAAAGCTCTCAATTGAACGATTGATCGGTCACGCTGATACCCAGATCGCCAAGCGCGGGACGCTTTGCGATATGGCGGTTTTTTCGTGCGAGAGCGCACGCGGCAAAACTGGCATCTCAACGGTGTTTACAGCACTCTTGATGGACGCCTATGCGCCTGTACTCGTATTGCGCGGCGACCCGGCACCAAAATTTGACACCATCGCCATCGCGTGGGACGGCGGCCTCGAAGCTACACGCGCCGCCAAAGCGGGCTTGATGTTCCTTAAGGAAGCCAGCAAAGTCATCATCATTCAAGCCATTGATAGCCTAGATGAACTTGACCAATCCCTCAATGATCCAAGTCGCCTGCAGCAATGGCTCACGCGTCACGGGATCGAATCGCGCGTTCACACCATCGCAGAAACGCCCGACGCCGCCAACTGCATTCTTGATGTCTGTCAAACACACGGTGTTGACCTTCTGGTATGTGGCGCCTTCGGTCATTCACGGGCGCGAGAGTTTTTTTTCGGCGGCGTTACGCGCACGTTGCTGAAAACAACATCTAGTCCGTCTTTGTTTTTGTCTCATTAGTATGAAGGTAAAATCATGATTGGCTTAACGCAGTTAAAATTAGTTCTTGGACGCAATCCAGATGCCGGGTTTCCCGAAGGCGATGAGCGCTATGGCTATATCATCATCGCCCCTTTAACCCATGACGGATTGATCGATCCTGTGACTTGGCGGGCGAACCGGGCGCGCTGTAGAGTCAGCCGCTTTTCTCCCGATACACAAGACCGCGCGGATGGCTGGCTGTCACATCGCGATGGCAAATGGCGCATCCATTACGACGAAAATGACGAAGGCCCTGATGAGGCCATCGATCACCTCAGCGATCACCGCTTGTTTGTTGGCGACTATGTTACGATTACCAGCCCGATTGGCAGTGGCCTTGTTTATCGGGTTGTTACCAATAGCGATGCATAGTCTTGACGGCACGATAGTTTGTCACGCCAAGTTCAGGGCTGCGTCATGTTGCTGTATCGTAACTTCAAAGCAGAGCGCCGTTTCAATTATGGTGCGAAATCAAACACGCACAAGCCCGCTTCACAGACCATCATCGCGTGCTGAGAGCCAATCCTTAAACTGGCCTTTGAGTGCTTGGCAGGCTTGGTCGTCTTTGGCGATGACATCCACGCCACCATCGTAAGGACCAATCAGGCAATCTGGCGCGACGATGAATGCGCGCAACTCTTCATTGGCAATCATC
>JAYSRI010000128.1:0-4706 GCA_043721175.1 Alphaproteobacteria bacterium | reverse complement strand
TCGATATTGCGCTCAATCATACCTCTATCGCCCACCATTGGTTTCGCGAGGCTTTGAGGCAGCCAAAGGGGCCATACCGAGACTATTACCATTGGCGTGACACCCCCAACAACTGGCAATCCATCTTTGGTGGCCCAGCGTGGAGCCAGCCTGATGGTGACGCACAGCATTATCTGCATCTATTTGATAAAACCCAAGCCGATCTAAACTGGGCCAACTCAGCCGTTCGCGCAGCGATCCATGATGCGTTGCGTTTTTGGTTAGATCGTGGGGTCGATGGGTTCCGCCTTGATGTCGTCACCGTGATTTCTAAACCCGAAGGCTTACCAGATGCGCCAGACCCCAGACCCGTTCCCCTATATCACATGTTGGCTGGCGGGCCTGATCTGCATGACTGGCTGCGTGAGATGCACGGGCAAGTCTTTGCCCACTATGATTGTGTGGCAATTGGTGAGGGGCCTGGCCTAACGCCAGCGCGCAGTGCCGCTATCGTCAACCCTAACGATCCTATGCTCGACATGATCTACCACTTCGAGCTTGTTGATGGACACGGCAATGCTGCCAAAGGCGATTGGGACCGAATTTGGTTCAAGTCGGTGTTTACGCGTTGGGACAGCGGCATTGGCGCGGCTGGCTGGAATAGTTGCGTGATGGGCAATCACGATCTGCGCCGCTTGGTCAATCGGTTTGGCGACACCAGTAGCCTTGGGCGTCGCGTCCAAAGCGCCAAGGCACTGGCAGCCATATGTCTGCTGCAGCGCGCCACGCCCTTTATCTATCAGGGCGATGAGCTTGGTATGGCCGACGTGCATTTTACCGATATAGATCAACTCGATGACGTCTGGGCCAAAACCACTTATCGCTTGGCGCTTCAAAAAGGGCATGATCACGACGCCGCTTTCGCCAAAGCTGCCCGCACGACCCGCGACCACGCCCGCACACCGTACAATTGGGCACCAGAAGGCGGATTTACCACCGGGACGCCCTGGCTGCCACAAACCGATAGCTCGCGTGGCCTAAACTTACAGGACCAAATGAACGATCCAACCAGCGTGCGCTGTTTTTACAAATCGCTGATTGCCCTGCGCGATAGCAAGCCTGACATTTGGGTGAGCGGCGCCTACCACGACCTACTTCCCGACCATGAAGATATTTACGCTTTCACACGTGGCGAAAGCGGGCTGGTTGTTATCAATTTACGCAGCGCGGAGGTCGCAATTCCGGAGGACGTTGGCTTCTGCATTCAACAAAAAAAAGGCCAGTTGTTGATATCGGAAGGTCTCAAGTCCGGTACGAGTCTCAGTCCTTGGTCCGTGCAGGTGTTTGGCTGAAGTCGATGTGAATTTCCCAAACCCCGCTACAAGACAAAGATCGTTGATCCCATTGTTTTACGGGCTTCAAGATCGCGATGTGCCTGCGCGGCATCCTCAAGTTCGAACCGAGCGCCGATCAGGGGCTTGATGATACCTTTAATAACAAGATCAAACATGGCGTCGCTTGCCGCATCAAGCTCGACAGTCGTTGCAATAAAATCAAACAACGTTGGTCTTGTGAACATGAGCGATCCGCGCCGTGCAAGCTCCGACGGGGCGATCGGCGCCGGCGGTCCTGACGCATTGCCAAAACTGACGACGAGCCCTCGTCTTGCCGCGCTATCGAGTGACGCTATCATCGTGTCGGCACCCACAGAATCAAAAACAGCGCGACATCCCTTGCCGCCAGTCAATTCGCGCACGCGCGCTGCAACGGGTTCATCGCGGTAAAGGATGGTGTGCGTACATCCATGACTTTTTGCCAATTGCGCCTTTTCAGGCGAGCCCACAGTTCCGATAATTGTCACGCCCAGATATGCTAACCAAGCACACGCAATCAAGCCAACGCCGCCCGCAGCAGCATGAAACAAAACGGTGTCGCCACGACAAAGCACGACAAGCCGTCGGATCAAAAACTCCGCCGTGAGGCCTTTAAGCATGATCGCAGCGGCGGTCTCCAATTCTATTGCATCAGGCACTTTGACGGCGCGCCCTTCGCCTACACAAACATAATCTGCGTAGGAGCCAATAGGTCCGGTGCAAAATGCCGCGCGGTCTCCAATGGAAAATCGCGTCACACCATCACCAACAGCCTCAACGACACCTGCCCCTTCTAGCCCTAAACCACTTGGCAATGGCAAAGGATAAAGACCGGTACGATGGTAGACGTCGATGTAATTGAGGCCAGCCGCGACGAGGCGAATGCGTATTTCACCGGCTTTTGGAACGGGCACATCGATTTGGCGAAGCTCTAATACCTCCGCACCACCGGCTTTGCTGATAGCGATCTGGCGCATCATAGCAAATGCTCCTTAAAGAACCTGGCAGTCCGCTCATTTGCCAGACCGGCGCCCTTAACGTCAAAATGTTCGCCGCCTGGGCGTGCAAAAGCATGTTCGAGGCCTTGATAGACATGGCTCTCGATTAAGGCATTTTGTGCCGTTTGAGCAAGTATGATCTCTTGCGCTTTGGGTCCAACAAACTGATCTTCTGAGGCTATGTGCATCATATATGGGCGACTGATGCGCTCGGCTTGATCAATTTGGCTGTCAATTGAAACACCATAATAGCTGACGCAGGCATCAGCATTTGTTTGAGTTGCGGTTAGAAATGCCAAAAACCCGCCAAGACAATACCCAACAGCGCCGACGCGTTTGCATTGTGCGTGTGCGAAATCTAATGTCGTTTGAATGTCGGCAATGCCTGTTTCAACATTAAATTGACCGTATAGTTTGAAGGCTTGAGCCATTTCATCGGCTGTCTTGTCTGTGATGTCGATACCCGGCTTAATGCGCCAGAATAAGTCTGGCACAATAGCCAGATAACCCAATGCTGCGTATCCATCGGCCACGTCGCGCATCGCAGCATTCACGCCAAATATCTCTTGTATGACAACAAGTGCCGCGCCGTTTGGCTGGTCTGGCTGGCTCACATAGGCTCCAAAAGCGCCATCTTGGCCGTCGATCATGGTCGAAAAAGTCATTGAAGTGGCTTTCTATTTGTGTGTCGGTTTACAGGGTGATGCGCGATTTGATAGAGTGCAGCGTTGTAGCCTTCTCGACTAGCCCGAGTTTGAAACCAAAACAACGAAAACCTAATCCACCAATGACTTGTTGCACATTGCACGGGAGACAAAAATGAAAGTCAGCATTGAGATTGACCTTACGCCACTGGAGGCACGTGAACTTTTAGGCATGCCCAACTTGGCTGGCATTCAAGAGGTTTTTGTCGGCCTTGCAAAAGATAAGCTGGAAAAATCAACTGGCCTCGTCGACCTAGAGCCAATGCTAAAGACATGGACCGGCCTTGGCGGCATTGCCACCGACGCTTTTGGTTCTATCGTAGGTGCGGCATTAAAGGCGGCAACAACAGACACAATAGCAAAAGCCACATCGCCTCGATCAACATCAACCGATCCCTCCGATAAAAAGTCGTAAAGCAAATTTTGACGCACTCGACAATCGTTGCTTTAGCCTCTGGCTCTGGTCCATCGGGGGTTGCGGTCGTGCGCGTTTCAGGCCCTGCAGCTGGCGTGGTTGCACGCCAATTGGGTGGCACATTACCGAAACCACGACTTGCAGCACTCCGCTCCCTGCGCGACGCCAAGGGGGCGTTACTAGACAAGGCACTGATGATTTGGTTTCGCGGCCCTGCTAGCTTCACAGGCGAAGATATTGTTGAATTTCACGTCCATGGTGGACGAGCCGTTGTGGCAGCCGTGCTTGAGGCCTGCTTAGCACTTGACGGCGTGGTGCTCGCCAAACCTGGCGAATTCACACGTCGTGCTTTTGAGAATGGCAAGATGGATTTATCGGCTGCCGAGGGCTTAGCCGACCTGATCGAAGCAGAAACCGCTGCTCAACGTCGACAAGCACTTCGCCAAATGGAAGGTGAACTGGCAACGGAGGTACAGTCGTGGCGAAACGTTATCATTGACGCTTTGGCTGATGCCGAGGGAGACATTGACTTCCCCGATGAGGATTTGCCACCAGGCCTCACAAATCGCGCACGACAACGGATTGCGGCACTACGCGACCAACTTGCCGGTCATATCGATGAATCACAGCGCGCCATTCGGGTTCGCGATGGATTTAAGGTCGCGATAATCGGTGCACCAAATGCTGGAAAATCAAGTCTTCTCAATGCATTAGCTAAACGTGATGCGGCAATAGTTTCTCCCCGAGCTGGCACGACGCGGGATGTAGTCGAAGTTCGACTTGTATTGTCGGGTCTCATTATTTTGTTGGCAGATACGGCTGGCCTGCGTGCCACGACAGACGACGTTGAAAAACAAGGCGTGGCGCGAGCCATGCAAGAGGCGGGTAGAGCTGATTTACGGCTTGGCGTAATTGCATCTCAAGATGAGCGGTTTGCCTTGCTACCGTATATGCAGCCAACAGATGTTTGGATACTTGCAAAAAGCGATGTGACTAGCTGGCGCCAGCCAATGGCCCAAGAGCTCTGTATTTCAAGCCAAAACGGCGACGGATTAATTGAACTAGAAAATTTCCTTGTGAATGCGGCGCAGGCCGATTTAGCAACAATAGAAGCTGCACCTCTAACACGTCTCCGTCACAAGGAGGCGGTGGCGGACACAATTGCAGCGCTAGATCGCGCCCTTCTGGCTTCAGGAGAACACGCTGAACTCATTGCCGAGGATTTACGCTTGTCTGC
>JAYSRI010000127.1:0-1898 GCA_043721175.1 Alphaproteobacteria bacterium | reverse complement strand
AGACCGAAAATGAACAGCTGACTTCGTTAGAAGGTTTCAAAGAAGCCAAGACGTCAATGGCGGCATTGGGCAACAATCAAGAGGAAGCGCAAAAGGTGTTTGATCGTGCGGGCTGGAAGTGAGCTCCCTACCGTCACAATCTGCCTTGAGTGATTATGCAAGCCCAAGAAAATCCAATACTGGATACAGATGGGCTGGGCTAAATGCCGTAACTTTTTTCGTAGTAGCAGTGCCTGCTCTCCCAATTATTGCGACATTGATCATCGCCCTTGGCAACAGCACGTCCTTTGATCACATCGCTCAATACCTATTGATAGACATGCTGGCGACAACTGTTGGCTTGGTCAGTCTGTCAACTGGCATAGCTTTGATTCAGGGTGTTGGTACGGCTTGGCTGGTGAGTGCCTTTGATTTTCATGGTCGAGGCTTGTTTACATGGGCACTCGCACTTCCACTCGCTCTGCCAGCTTATGTTAGCGCTTATGCGTGGGGCGATCTAACGGGTATTCGCGGCTTTTGGATCGCGATGTTGGTTTACTCTACAACATTGTATCCTTACATTTATTTGGCAGCTCGCAGCGCGTTTGAAGCACAATCAGTTTGCGCATTAGAGGCGGCTCGTGCATTGGGAGCCTCGCCGTGGCGCAGGTTTGTCTCTGTCGCGCTACCAATGGCGCGCCCTGCTATTGCCGCAGGTGCAGCTTTAGCGGCACTGGAGATGGCAGCGGATTTTGGAGCCGCCGATCACTTAGGCCTTCAAACCCTCACAACGGGCATTTTCAAGGCTTGGTTTTCCATGGGCGATTTGAGTGCAGCGGCGCGACTATCTGTCGTCTTATTGCTCGGGGTGTTAGCACTCGTTGGCCTGGAACGACATTTTCGAAGAGGTAGCGTTGCTGGCGGTTCAAGCCGTTGGCGCACACCCGTCAAGGTCAAGCTGACGGGCCAATATGCGATACTTAGCAGCTTAGCTTGCGCATGCGTCATTACAATTGCTCTGATTGTTCCGGTCGCTCATTTGGTGGAATTGGGCCTAAAGAGTGGTCCACCGAAACGTGAGTTTGGTATGGCTATCGTGTCAACCTCATACTTGTGCGCAATTGGCGCCGTTTGTACACTTTGCATCGCAGGCTTATGTGCCTTTATCTCGCGTCGCGGCCAGAAATTTGATCGCTTAGTAAGGACGGCGGCGATGGCAGGTTATGCAACGCCCGGTGCCGTGACCGCACTTGGCATTTTAGCGGCGTTTTCAGTTTTGGGACATGGTGGGGTTGCAAACCTAGCCGGACCGCTTGCGATCTTTGGCCTATGCTATGCTTATGGCGCGCGCTTTACCGCTGCGGGCCTTGAGCCAATTTCCGCAGGACTGGAGAAATCAACCCGTTCTATGCGAGAAGCTGCGACAACATTGGGCGTGCATCCTTTTGCCCGCTTCGTGAGACTAGAAGCCCCACTTGCAGCGCCATCAACCTTCGCAGCAACGCTTATTGTTATGGTTGAAATTGCCAAGGAACTGCCTGCAACAACGATATTGCGCCCGTTTGGCTTGGAAACATTAGCAGTCCGTGCGCATGCTTATGCGGCTGACGAACGATTGGGTGCAGCGGCGTGGCCTGCACTTGCGATTGTTGCACTCGCACTTGTACCGACGCTCATTTTCTCGCATGGTTTATCCAAATCGCGCGCAGGACAAGCATGACTACAATAAGCCTTGAGGCCAAACATATCAGTCGGGCTTTCGGCCATGTTAAAGCGGTCAACGATGTCAACCTAAAGCTGGAAGCGGGACAGGTAACTGTCTTACTCGGGCCATCAGGCTCTGGCAAAAGTACGTTGTTGCGCATGTTGGCTGGCCTTGAAGGACTCGATAGCGGCGAGATCTTTGCGCGCGGGCTTCT
>JAYSRI010000126.1:0-4732 GCA_043721175.1 Alphaproteobacteria bacterium | reverse complement strand
ATGAGCGTCAATGGACGTGGATGGACGAGGGCCTCAACACGTTCCTCCAGTATATTGCCGAACAAGAATGGTCAGAAGGCTATCCGTCGTCGCGTGGCGATCCGCGTGATTTGACTGAATACATGCGCTCAACCGTTCAAATGCCAATCATGACGCAATCTGATTCGGTGGCGGGCCTAGGTAACAACGCTTATGGCAAGCCAGCGACGGCCTTGGTGATATTGCGCGAGACGATTTTGGGGCGCGAGCGATTTGACCGAGCATTCAGGGAATATTCTTTGCGCTGGCGCTTTAAGCGTCCAACTCCCGCTGATTTCTTCCGCACGATGGAAGAAAGTTCCGGCGTTGATTTGGACTGGTTTTGGCGCGGTTGGTTTTATTCGACCGATCATGTTGATGTAGCGCTGACAAGTGTGCGTGAAGGGACCCTTGATACCCAAGACCCTGCCATTGAGGCCGCAAGACGCATCGCTGAACGCACTGCCCGTCCCACAGAGTTAGGTCAGGTGAACAATCGCGGCGTTGAAACCTACGCAGCCCGCGATCCTCGGGTTCGCGATTATTATGACCGCAATGACACGTTGGCTGCGACCAAGAAGGACGTGAAAGCAGCGGTAACAGCGCGCGCCGCACTTGAACCTGAAGAACGGGCAGCACTTGCGAGCACTGACCGTTTTTACATTTTGTCTTTGGAAAACAAAGGTGGATTGGTGACGCCTGTCATTGTGAAGTTCACCTTCAAAGACAACACTAACGCCATAGTTGCCATTCCCGCTGAAATCTGGCGACGTGATGCGCGGCGGGTCAATTGGACGTATATGACGCCCAAAGAAGTGACGGGAGTGGAAATCGATCCGCGTCAGGAAACAGCCGATGTGGAGCGCTCGAACAATTATTTTCCCGCTCGCATCGAGCCGACGCGTCTTGAAGTTTACCGGGATCGCCGCGCTGGTCGCAACCAAATGAAGGAAGATGACCTGACCGTTTCGCCAGATTCGTTGGAAACCAAACCTGCCGTTACACCACGCTCGCCAACTGCGCCGTCCGCAACACCGAGGCCAGCGCGAACCACACCATGAACAAGGCTTGGTGCTGGCTTTTCTGTAGGACGTTGCTTTTGCTCGCGATTTGTCCTCAAAGTTCTCAAGCACATCGGATGAATGCCGCCATGAGTTTGGTTGAGGTCAGCCAGTCTACAGGCCGCTTGGAAGTTACCCATTCGCTTTATGCCCATGACTTGGAAGGCGTATTGGGCGCTGGGTCCGTGCGGCTAACATGGTTTGAAACGCCTCAAGGCGAGGCGGCATTGCGCGCTTATTGCGAGCGCAATTTTACGCTTAAAAACCAGAATGGTCGCTCAATTGCTTTGACTTTTGTGGGCGTTGAACTGCGCGGTGACCTGATCAATGTCTATTATGACGCCCCCAGATATCGCGGCCGCAGCGTGATCGTTGACGCCAATTTTCTCCAAGAGGTCAGTGACAGCCAAATCAACCAAGTCAATTTACGTGCAAATGGAACGACAATCTCAGCAGTATTCCGTGCCGGAGCGGATGCCAAAACGCTATCAATACCAGTCAACTAAGCCGGCAAGCCCGCTATGCTGAAACAGGGCTTTCTTTTTAAGTGCAAAGCGCACATTTAAGCGTCATGGTCACTCTCTTAGATAACCGCGCTGCACTGGCGGCACGTCATCCCGAAAAGCAAAAGCGCGTGGATAGCCCTATTCAGCGCAAGCCCGAATGGATTCGGGTTCGAGCACCTGGCGGCGAGGTCTACGAACAAACCAAAGCTGTCGTGCGTGACAATAATCTTGTGACTGTGTGTGAAGAAGCGGGCTGCCCTAACATCGGCGAATGCTGGTCTAGAAAACATGCCACCATGATGATCATGGGCGACACCTGCACACGCGCCTGTTCGTTCTGTAATGTGAAAACAGGCAAGCCCGGCCCGTTGGACGCGCTTGAACCTGCCAATGTTGCGCGTGCAGTTGCCACAATGGGGCTCAATCATGTCGTCATTACATCTGTTGATCGCGATGATCTCGATGACGGGGGAGCCAATCATTTTGTTCAAACGATACGGGCCATTCGTGCGGCAACGCCTGCAACGACCATTGAAATTTTGACACCAGACTTTTTGCGCAAAGCGGGTGCCGCCGAAGCTGTGATACATGCAAAGCCAGACGTTTTCAATCATAACCTAGAGACTGTGCCGCGGCTCTATCTCACGATAAGACCCGGCGCGCGCTATTATGCGTCACTGAGGTTGCTGGACCTGGTTAAAGAACGCGATCCCAATCAGTTTACAAAGTCTGGGTTGATGGTGGGCCTTGGCGAAACCAAAGAAGAAGTTATGCAGGTCATGGATGATATGCGCAGTGCCGGCGTCGACTTCCTGACCATCGGGCAATATCTGCAACCGACTCGCAAACATGCACCGATTGAACGTTTTGTTACGCCGGACGAGTTTGCTGCTTATGAAACCATTGCTTATGCCAAGGGCTTCCTGATGGTTTCAGCGTCACCGCTTACACGGTCAAGCCACCATGCGGGGGAGGATTTTGCGCGCCTCGCAGCTGCCCGCGCCGCCAAGTCTCTCTAAAGGGCTGGGTTCATGGCGGCATTGACAGGACAATTTGCGTGAACCGCTTCGAGACCATCGAATTGATGCCCTTTGCGCCGACTGATCTGTTGGCTTTGGTATCTGATGTGCCAGCGTACCCAAACTTTTTGCCTTGGATTAAAGCCACCCGGATATCGGGACAAAAACAAACCGCGACTGGACGATATTTCGTTGGCGAGGCTGTGATCGGCTATAAAGCCTTCCGCGCGCAGTTCTCGACCCATGTTGATATTGATGAAGCCGCTTGTACAGTCACTACCCGCCTGATCAACGGGCCTTTTCGAGCCTTGACATGCTTGTGGGTTTTTCGAGGCAGCCCATCGGGAACTCTCGTCGATTTGACGCTTGACTTTGAGTTCTCAGAACCGTTTCTGACGAGGCTCCTGGCGTCAAATATGGATAAAGCGGTCGGAAAACTCATTAAGGCCTTCACAGCGGAGGCAGAAAAGCGCTACGAGACAGTGAGTTCGTGATTGCCAACAGGAAGAGCCCGTTTTGACCGACACATCCCTCTCTGCCACTTTGACGCCTGAAACACCAACGAGCGCTTTGATCAAAGCAGCAGGGTGGCTATATCCGGCAACCACATTTGTGTCGGCGGCCCTTTTGTTCACCTTGCAACCGCTGTTTGCGAAAATGTTGACGCCTTTGATGGGGGGATCGCCTGCGGTCTGGAATACGGCTTTGGTTTTTTACCAAGGTGCGCTCTTGGCTGGCTATTTCTATGCGCATATCATCGCGACACGGCTGAAGCCCCGCATGCAACTGTATGTTCACGCCGTTGTCTTGCTCATTGGTTTGATCTTTTTGCCGATCCAAGTTTCAGGCCTTGTTGGCGCGCCTGACGTGTCAAATGCGGTAGGCTGGACGTTGGCTGCATTGGCGCTGTCACTTGGTGGGCCTATATTCGCGATATCGGCAACTGCACCTCTCATTCAGGCATGGCGCGCGCGCTTGGGTGATGCTGTTGATCCGTATCGGCTCTATGCCGCATCTAACCTCGGCAGCTTTATCGCGCTGGCAGCATTTCCATTTTTGATAGAGCCCTTCATCGGTGCCAAAATGCAGGCTATGCTGTGGTCGGTCGGCTATATCATGCTCGCCATCGCTTTGGTTACCGCGATATGGGCGGTTCCCAAGGATAGCCAAGCACCAAAGGAAATTGCGACCGGGAAAACCAGCTGGGCGCAACGCGCTAAATGGATTTTCTACGCGGCACCACCGTCAGCACTTTTAGTCGCAGTCACCACGCATCTGACAACTGATGTGGCATCAGTTCCGTTGATCTGGTTGCCACCTTTGGCGTTGTTTTTGCTAACTTTCATCATTGCATTTTCCGCTATTGGCGACCGAATTAGTGAGGCGGCAGCTCCACTTAAGTTTATGGTGGTTTTCTTATTGGCCGCAGTCATGGCGGCGAAGCTGGATGATGGCCTTATTGGTTTGGGTATTCATCTTCTAGCGTTTTTCTTGATCGTGCTGTGTTGTCATTTAGAGCTGGCGATCAATCGACCTGAGCCCGCCCGTTTGACCGAGTTCTATTTGTGGATGTCGTTTGGTGGCGTCTTAGGCGGTGCCGCTGCTGCATTGTTAGCGCCAGTGGTTCTCAACACCACAATTGAATACCAAATCGCGCTGGCTGCCGCTTTGGCCGTGGCACCTTGGGAGCGGGCACAATTGAAATGGGCAGTTCCCGCTGCGCTCATCGCGATAGGTGCAGGGCTATTTTATCAAAACCTGTACGAGGTCGCGACGTGGCTGGACACAAATGTACCAGTAAAAACAGGAAATGGGATTGCCGAGACGCCGTTCTGGTTCGATTTGTTTGGCGTTTGGAGGCCTGCATTCCCGGCGTCAGTTTTGTGTGCGGTACTGGCACTTGCCGCGATGTTGGCTCAACGTTCGGCGCTAATTGTGGCGGCAATTGGTGGAGTCGCTTTGTTATTGCCTGTCATTGATCAAGATAGCGAAGCCATTAAATTTCGTGAGCGTAGTTTCTTTGGCGTTTTGGAAATTAATGATTCTGGCGAAGCACCGACGGGATGGCGTTTCTTGTCACATGGGACCACTTTACACGGCGTGATGAGCCTTGACCCAAATCGCAACC
>JAYSRI010000125.1:0-13210 GCA_043721175.1 Alphaproteobacteria bacterium | reverse complement strand
GACCGTGATGACGTCGATGCCATTGTGCAATGTGGTACCAATTTATCGTGTGTTGACTTGTTTCCCGCGCTTGAACACTGGTTGGGCAAGCCGTTAATTGCCATCAACGTCGCCTGTGTTTGGCACGCATTGCGCGCGTGCGGTATCAATGACAAAGTTTCAGGCCGGGGTCGCCTGCTTGAGGAGCATTGAGATCATGGCGCTGCCAAGTCAAAGGCACTTTGTTGCAGGTCGCTGGCATGATCCAACGGGCGGTAATGGCGTCAGTATCTGCGATGCAAACACGCGCGAACCGTTGCAAGAACAAGCCGGTGCCGACCAAGACTTGATAGAAACTGCCGTTGCCAGCGCGCAGGCTTGCCATGAACAAAATGATTGGGCGCGTGACACATCGGGACGAGCAGACGCTTTAGAACGTGTTGCTAGTTATCTGGGTGATCCAACCAGACTGGAAGAAATAGCCATTGCTGATAGCATCACAACTGGCGTGGCGATTGGTTTATCGCGCCGATTGACGTCGATGTTGCCCTATTTGTTCACAGGTGCTGCCAACGTTATTCGCGAAGGATATTTGAGCGAAATAGTCGAAGGTGCCCGCGGCCCTGTTGAGCATTTTCGGCGCCCTTGGGGACCGGCTTTGTTGATCTCGCCATGGAACGGCCCAACGCCAATTGGAGCTCACAAACTAGCATCTGCACTGGCGGCCGGCGCACCTGCAATCGTCAAACCTTCCAGCTGGACACCCCATTCTGCCATTGCTATGTTTGAGGCAATAGACGCGTGTGGTTTACCACAAGGGGTTGCATCGCTCATATTGGGCGACCGTCATGTCATCACGCCCATGCTCAATGCTCCCCGAGTCCGCAGTATATCATTTACCGGTGGACTGAGTGGGGGGCGTTCCGTGATGCAGGCGTGTGCCAATGACTTTAAGCCTGCCCAACTTGAGCTTGGCGGCAACAATGCGCTGGTTGTGCTGGAAGGTGCTGATATTGATGCCGCTGCAACGGGGATTGTATTTGGTCTTTGTAATCTTAACGGCCAGTGGTGCCGTGCATTGGGGCGGGTGATTGTGGCGCGCGCTCTCAAGCATCAGTTAATGGACGCGGTACTTGAAAAGCTCGCTAGCGTCAGACTTGGTTCTTCATTAGAACCAACAACCCAGATGGGGCCACAAGCCCATGTCCGTCAGCATAACGACGTCTTAAACGCCATCGAAGCTCACACTGCCAAAGGAGCAGTAGCGCATTGTGTCACGCCTTTACCGGGCCTCAACGGCTATTTCATCGCCCCCACTTTGATCGATAATTGCGATCCTGCTGACACCTTGCACGAGATATTTGGTCCCGTTGCCGCCATTCACGCGTTTGACACGCCAAGCGAGGCACTAGCACTCGCAAATGCACCACCCTTTGGACTGGCAGGCTATGTTTTCGGGCCAGAGGAAGCGGCATTGGATTTTGCGCGCGAAATGCGCACGGGCGGAGTTAAGGTCAATGGGTATAGCCTGATGGCGCTGGCTGGCGATTTTCCGCGCGGCGCTTGGATGCTGTCAGGTCTTGGCGAGGAAGGTCGTCGCGAGACGGTTCGCTTTTTCACAGGCGCACGCGTTGTTGGCGTGTCGGGCCAAGACCAGTTGGGGGTTTGACATGAACACGCCAATAGTGCGCGCTATCTTTCGAAGCGTTCGCGTACCGGGCCTACTGGCACCCAATGATACCGCGCATTTGAAAATCCATTATCCCGCCATTTTGACGGGCAGCGACATGGAGCGCAACACAGGCCTTTTACCCGCAAAACCACAAGGCGGCGCTCTCCCAATTGTAATCCTGTTGCCTGGCATCAATGTTGGGCCCGAAGGGCTAGGCTGGCTGGCGCGGTCACTATGTGAGCGCGGAATTGTTGTCGTCTGCTATAGTTTGATTGGCGAAGAATTGCCGGGACAAATCAGCTTAACGCCTGGCATCGACATCATGGCGCTGGCACCCGACACTTATGGAACAAGACCCAGCGCATTGGCTTTGCAGCCAATTTTGGATGACCTCAAAGCCTGCAACTTAGATGGCATATTGGAAGGTCGGCTTGACCTGCACAGAATCGCCCTTGGTGGACATAGTGCTGGTGGAACTGTCGCACTTTTGAATGCTAATCCTGATTGGTTTGATGGCGTTTGTGGCGGCTTTGCCTATGGCGCACATACAGCCGCAGCCACGATGCTTGGCCACCCCCAAGGCGCAATGAATGCAATCAGCGAAAATATGCCTGTGCTGATCATGGGCGGTAGCGAGGATGGAGTGATCGCTGAATCTGCCGGCCGCTATGGCGATCCTGTTGGCGATGCGACCGGGCGGGTGATCGCAACCTTTGAACAGGCGGTGACGCGTACAAAGGGCGATTGTGTACTGGCAATCATCAAAGGTGCCAACCATTTTTCAATTATAGACCCGGGGGATGATACCACAGGCCGTGCCTTTCTGGATCAACCCGATACGTCGACAGACGGGCGCGCAACGATTGACGCTTTAATCTGGGCATTCTTGACGCGCACTTTTAGCCTGCCTGAACAAGAAAACGCTGACATGGTATTGGCGCTGGATTCGGATCGTTTTGATGTTTTTAGACGCAAATAGGCAGTTCGCCAGCAGGTGTCAGCTCAGCTTTATTGCCATGGCACAGCGGCGGCTAGCCGGAAGACCTGCGACAACTTCTGCTGCTAATATGTCCGCCAAGCGTTTGTCGTGTTCAGTTGGATCGAGCGTCAGGAAACCCAGCTTCCGGTAAAAGCCATCATTCCACGGCACATCCAGAAATGTTGTTAGTGTCGCTTTGGTCATCTTAAGCGACATCGCATCATCCAATATCGCTGCCATTAAAGCGCTGCCAATGCCACGACCCTGATCGGCTGGTGACACCGACATTTGCTGGACGTGTAGAACCTTGCCAATGTGACGCCCGCAAACAAATCCAACAATATCGCCCGCACTTGGCCCCTCTAACGACTGGGCAACGAAAACAACGCCATCCTTCGAGGTGGCCAACAGGTCGCGCACACTGATAACATCGCCGTCGGCAACGAAAGCTAACTCTGGTATGGTTCGAAAGAGTTCGCCACTATCGCGGTCTATCGCTGGCAACAATGGTAGGTCTTCAATGTCGGCTTGGCGGATTAGGCAGGTCATAGCGATGCTTTTGGCAATAAACTGCGCGCCTGTCACCGCCGCTTATGTATATTGACCAAGGGAGCGCGATATTGCACACGTATTGACCCAGCGTATTAGGGGAATGGAACAATATGACAGTTTTTAACCGCCGACGTTTCGTTGCCAGTTTTGGCGTTGCTCCTGTCGCGCTAAGCGCTGCATCCTGCGGCAAGCGCGAAGCACCTGCCGATGTATTGCGTGTTGGCATGAATGGCCCTCCCGACAGCTTGGACCCTATGAAAGCCGAGTTTGCTGCGGCGTCTCTGTTGTTCCGTCAATTTTGGTTGCCTGTAATTGGCTATGGCACCAATGCGACGGCTGCACCCGCCATTGCGATGTCATGGGCAGGTAGCAACGGCTTTCGCACGTGGACGCTGAAAATTTCTCCGGGTATTTTATGGTCGGATGGTCGCGAAATTACAGCGACGGATGTAGTCGACAGCTTACGTTACAGTGCTGACAAAAAAACCGCCTACGCTGACGCTTCAGAGCTTTATATGATTAAAGGTTACCGCGATTGTGTAGTCGACGGAAAAGACCCCAAGACTATCGGTGTAACAGCGCCCGATGCCAGCACCGTGATCATTGAACTCAATGTTGCGGACGCAGAATTCTGGAGCCGGATGCAGGAATTTTATCCGGTGCCGCTTCATACAATCGCCCAACACGGTGGTCGCTGGACCGAAGTCGAAAATATCGTCGTTTCGGGTCCCTATAAGCCGATTGAGCGCACTCAAACAAGGCTTGTGCTCGAAAACAACCCGCGCGGCGGCTGGCGTTCGGGCATGCCGAGCAAGATTGACGTACAAGCCATTGAAGATAGCTCGACACGCCTGCGCATGTTTCAGTCGGGCGATCTTGATCTAGCACAAGACCCGCCATTGTTGCGCGCCACTGAACTCGCCAAGGAATTTGGCACGCAATATCAGCGCTTTGCAGCCCCGCGCTTGGTTTACACCAGCTTCAACACCAAGAAGCCCCAACTTCAAGATCCCGCTATTCGTCGGGCTTTAGCGATGAGCATTGATCGCACGGTGATTGCCGATAAAGTCATGCGGGGCTCGGTTGAAAGTGCGGGGCGTTTGGTGCGTGGGCAACCCGAGCCGAAATATGATCCTGTGGCGGCAAAAGCGATCCTTGAAGGCAAGGGCTTTAACGCGGCCAATCCATTGCGCTTTGAACTATTGGTGACCAAAGATGACCGCGAGCGGGCCGCGATCCAAATGGTGGATATGTGGAAACAGGTGGGCGTTGAAGTAACTTTGTTTGCGGCAGATAGCAGTGCGATTGTGGCGCGCTTGAATGCTTTTGATTTTGACGCTGCGGTTGTGCGCATCGACAAAGGTACCAAGTCCAGCCCGATTGACCTGATGGCATCATGGGGTGAAGGCGGCACAGCCTATTCCCATCAGTGGAAAGACCCCGCTTTTGACAAAGCACTCAGCGATGCGCGCGCTATAGAAGAACCAAACGCAAGGCTCGCCAAATCACTGGAGGCCGAGAAAATCCTGTCGGACGCTACGCCGATCACCGGCATCTGGTTTTTTCCGTCTGCTTGGTTAGTAGCCAAACGGGTAGAAGGCGGGATAGCAGGCATGCCGTTGGTTATTTGGACAACACTTAAAATCAAAGAGTAAGCGTTTGGATCAGTATCCTTTGCCAATTGTGGCCAAAATGAGTTTGTACGATTGTGTTCAAAAAAGAGCGCGCTAAGGTGAGACATGCAAAAACACTTCACACTCTACATTCTCGCTGCCATGGTTCTTGGTATCATTGTCGGCTCGGCAATCTTTTACGGCATTGCCGATCCTACCACACATCAGGTTTGGGCCGATAACTTCAAAATCGTGACTGACGTATTTTTACGTTTGATCAAAATGATCATTGCGCCACTTGTTTTCGCGACATTGGTCGCGGGCATCGCCCATTTTGGTGACACTGCATCGTTGGGGCGCGTGGGCCTGAAAACGATGGGCTGGTTTTTGGGGGCATCTTTGCTGTCTCTTACCTTAGGCGCTGTGATCGTGACGTTGTTGCAACCCGGTGTCGGCCTTGGCCTTCCATTGCCACCAGTTGACGCGGCTAGCGGCCTCAAAACTGCTGAGTTCACGCTCAAAGACTTCATCACTCATTTGGTGCCTAAATCAGTCGTCGAAGCGATGGCAAACAATGAGATCCTACAAATTGTAATCTTCTCCATTTTTTTTGGTGTTGCAGTCGCGGCACTGGGCGAAAAAGGAAAAATGATTGCCGAGCTTGCTGAGCAAGTGTCCCAAGCCATGCTGAAGCTCACCGGCTATGTGATGTCTGTGGCACCATTGGCGGTTTTTGCTGCGGTTGCTGCGGTGATAGCGACCAAGGGTTTGGGTGTTTTAGTAACCTATGGCGCATTCATTGGTGGCTTCTATTTGGCGCTAGGCATTTTGTGGATGCTTTTAATTGGTGCCGGCTTTGCTGTGGTCGGCCCCAGCATTTCAAAGCTGATCGCGCGCATTCGCGAACCCACTATGCTGGCATTCTCGACCGCATCTTCGGAGGCTGCCTACCCAAAAACAATGGAACAATTAGAGAAGTTTGGTGTATCGCGCAAAATTTCTAGCTTCGTGTTGCCACTGGGCTATTCGTTCAATCTTGACGGTTCGATGATGTATTGCACGTTCGCGACGCTTTTCATTGCGCAGGCCTACGGTATCCATCTCAACATCACGCAGATTGCCACCATGCTGTTGCTGTTAATGGTGACGTCCAAAGGTATGGCGGGGGTACCACGTGCATCGCTGGTCGTGATCGCGGCAACTTTATCCTTCTTCAAAATTCCAGAAGGCGGCATTTTGTTGATCCTTGCCGTCGATCACTTCTTAGATATGGGTCGCTCAGCAACCAATGTTGTCGGTAACTCCGTGGCGACAGCGGTTGTCGCGAAATGGGAAGGGGAGCTTGGTGATGATGAAGGCGATGTTGTCGCTGGCACGGTAAAAGTTTAGGCACTTCTCCGCATCGTCTCCATCGCCGCTACAAGGGCACCAACAAAAAGCGCGACCCAATTTGGGCCGCGCTTTTCTATTTCTGATCGAGATAGACTGAGGGGCTATTTCTTCACAATTGAAATTGTGTAGTCGCCAACCCCTTCTTCACCCAAACTCGTTACACGAATAGTTTGAGGCCCCGGAGTTGTGATGGTGTAAGAGAGCTTGGCATTAGTGCCACCACCACTGTCATCATCAGTGGTATAATCGTCATCTTCGCGCAGTGACGAACGCGCGCCGACGATCACATCAAATGGCTCTGCATTGACGCTGATTTCATAGGTCTCCCCGATTGCGCCGTTGAGTACATAGCGGTCGTAATAGGTGCTATCATTGAGTGTTGGATCAGTGGCAGCCAACGACCCACGAACTTGCTGGCCAATTTGAATTGGCGTCGGGGCGGGCGGCATAATGGCGGGAGGCGTGTCCTCGACCCGCAACACATAATTGCCTTCGCCATTTGCGGCCAAAGCCATTGCACGAATGATGTAAGTACCGTCTGCAGGAGCAACGAATCGAAGACGGGCATTAACCTCTGCGCCGCTGTCATCGTCTTCACCGATTTTCTCAAACGCCGACAATGTCCCGCGTCCGATTTCGACCTTTGGATCAAGATTGCTATCGCCATCTTTTTTCAAGTGGACTGTGACACGCTGACCAGCAGTTAAAGTCACCGAATAGCCATTGAACAATACATCTTCGCTGTTGCGCGGGCCACCATCGGCCAATGTGCCTTTGACATCCGTAGCGATCGTTACGGGGACTGGATTGCCTGGTGCCCGGTCGGGCGGAGACTGGACGACTTTGACACTGTATGTGCCAGTAGTTTCCCCGGCCCGTCCGACTTCAATGACATACACACCACTGCTTGTTGGCCGGAAACGCAGCGCTGAATTCAGCTCGCCTGCACCGTCATCATCTATCGCTGGGCTATCGATAACACCATTAACCAGTTTGCCGACAGAGACTTTAGGATCAAGCTCGGAGCCTGATCCCTTGGTCGCGGTGATCTTGTAAGTTGTTCCAGCTGTGGCGGAGAACGAATAGCGTACGCCAACAGTTTCTTCGCCATCGGCCTCGTAAGTTGGCGTAGTTGCGGTGATGGCACCAGCTGTCGCTGTTCCAAGTGCCAAAGGACGCGCAGCCGCCATCGGCACGACAGGAGGGCGGGTGCCGGCCCGCAACGTGTATGCACCTAAGCCAGAGTCACTCAGCGACATAGCGCGAACTTGATAGAGACCCGCACGCGGAGCCGTAAATCTGATGCGCGCACTGGTTCCTGGACCACTATCATCATCATCGGCAACTTTTTCGCCACCAGGTGCATGAAGCTCAAGTTTTGGGTCAAACTCTGGCGAGGATAGATCGATTTGCACTTGTTGATTGGCTGTAAGGCGCAAAGCGTAGGCATCAGTCGGCAAATTTTCGTCGCCACTGGTTGCATCACCGGTTGTCAATGCGCCTGTTTTGCTTTGGCCAAACGTTATGGGTTGCGCAGCTAGTGTTGGCGGCACAATGGCAGCAACGGCTAAAGTGAACGATCCAGTATCGCCCGCACTCATCGTGTTAACGCGAAACTCTAAAGTACCAGCACTCGTCATTGTGCGTGAGACAACTGCAGGCTTAGTCGTTTCGCCAACATTGATCGAGCAGCCTTCGCAGGCATCGTTAACATTTACACCCAAGCCCAAAACGGGCTGGAAAGCCGATGATGTTAATGTACCGGTGACGCGGCGGCCAGCTGGCACCTGCACCCGGTAAATCTCGTAAGAGCTTTGATCTGATGACAATTTGGGGTCTTCAGGACCGATTGTGCTTGTGACAGTTTGACCGATCGCGATGGTTCGTGGCCCTGCGGCCGCTGTTTGGGCCATGGCCTGCCCGGCAAGGACGCCGCTGAGTATTGAGACAGATGAAAGTAATAAAGCACGCATGTTAATCTCCTACCGTCGTCGACGTTCTTGCTCTGGACTAGTATCTACTTGTTCACAAGGCCCCTGCCCATACCCGAAACGGGGGGGCTGCCTTATTTCTCATTCGCGTGAGAAAATGGCGGAATCGTGACCAAGGTTTGCAAACATCAATGCGCGCTTGCAACCTTGACCTAGCCTTAATGCATCCCTAGCTATCCTAGTGATCAACAAGGACCAATACCATGACCGATACACACGCTTTCATCGACAATCTGGTGAAAACCAATGATGTGGTTTTATTCATGAAGGGCAATGCCCGCATGCCTCAGTGCGGTTTCTCAGGCACTGTGGTAAAAATTCTTGATCATGTTGGCGTTGACTTTCAGGACGTCAATGTCCTCGCCAGCGACGAGATGCGCCAAGGCATCAAAGATTATTCAAACTGGCCGACAGTACCTCAGCTTTACGTTAAGGGTGAATTTGTTGGTGGCTGCGATATCATCCGCGAAATGTTTGAAACTGGCGAACTCAAAGCTCTGCTTGACGAGCAAGGTGTTGCACCAGCGGGTTAGAGCATATTCAGCGCCAAGCGCGCTTCGTCGCTCATGCGGTCTTTGGTCCAAGGTGGGTCAAAGGTGACGCTGGCTTTGGCGCTTTTGATGCCTGTGACAGTCTTGGCGGCATCTTCCACCATGATGGGCATTTCCTCGGCAACAGGGCAGGCGGGTGCCGTTAAGGTCATTTCGATATCGACGTGACCACCAGCTTTTAGGTCAACTTTGTAGATCAACCCCAACTCATAGACGTCAACGGGAATTTCGGGATCGTAAACCGTCTTGAACGCCTCAATCAGTTCATCGGTCAAGCGGGCGATTTCTTCTGGCGGCAAGTCGGCCGGATCACGGTCTTCGAGCAGAATAGACGGCGCGCCAAGGTCAAGCACATCACGCTTGATGCTTGGTACTGCTGGAGTTACATCGCTCATGTCATTCATCTCACAGTAAAAAGTCGCGGGCTTTGGCGAGCGCTGCCACAAAGGCATCAACCTCGTCAAAGGTATTATAGGCGGCAAAGCTAGCGCGCGCGGTCGCCGTCACGCCCAATTCTTTCATTAAAGGCTGGGCGCAATGGTGACCAGCACGGACCGCCACACCGTAGCGATCCAGCAATTGGGCAACATCATGTGGGTGCGCACCTTCGATATTAAAAGCAATGATAGCACCTTTGCCCGGCGCCGTCCCAAAGAAGTTCACCCCATTGACCCCTTTAAGAGCGTCCATCGCATAGTCATGAAGTGCAAGTTCATGAGCATGCAGCGCATCGACATCTTGGCCAGTCATCCAGTCTATTGCCGCACCAAGGCCGACGGCTTCGGTTATGGCGGGGGTTCCCGCCTCAAACCGGAAGGGCGGCACATTATAGGTGATGAGGTCTTTGGAGACGATCTCAATCATCTCACCCCCACCTTGCCAAGGCGGCAAACTCGCCAACGCGGTCGGCGAGCCGTGCAGGACGCCAATGCCTGTTGGGCCATATAGTTTGTGCGCTGAAAACACGTAAAAGTCGGCACCTAATGCCGTCACATCGACCTTTTGGTGAACCACGCCTTGGCACCCGTCAACCAATATTTGACTGCCAACAGACCGGGCAAGTGCCACGATCGCGGCGAGGTCCTGCACACTGCCCAAAACGTTAGACATATGTGAGACGGCGATCATGCGTGTTTTTGGCCCTGCTAGCGTAGTAAGTGCCTCCATGTTAAGCGCGCCATTTGGCAGAATAGGCGCCCAGATCAACTTTGCACCAGAGCGCTGGCACGCCATGTGCCACGGCACAATATTGGCGTGATGCTCCATTTCAGTGATTAGGATTTCATCATCCGGCTTGAGATTTTGGCTGATGCCAGCGGCGACCAGATTGATAGCCTCCGTGGCACCCTTGGTGAAGACGATCTCGTCCACACTTCCCGCACCAATAAAAGTTGCGACCTTTTGACGGGCATCCTCAAACGCTTGGGTCGCTTCGTTCGCTAAAGTGTGGAGACCGCGGTGGACGTTGGCATAGGACGTGCGCTGAAAATCAGCCATAGCGGTGATGACCGCTTCGGGCTTTTGCATACTGGCAGCGCTATCGAGATAAACCAGCGGTTTGCCGTTGACAAAACGTGCCAAAATCGGGAATTGGGCGCGCAGCGCTGTGACATCGAAACGGCTCATTTCAATGCCGCCGTCATCCAGGTTTCAACATGACCGGTCAGCCAGTCACGCGCACCTTCGTGGGCAATACCGTCTAGTACCTCGGTGACAAAGGCTTGAACGAGCAACGCACGCGCCGAAGCCTCGGGTATACCGCGCTGTCGCATGTAAAACAGCGCATTCTCATCCAACGCACCAATTGTGTTACCGTGCGCACACGCTACGTCATCAGCATAAATTTCCAACTCAGGCTTGGCATCAACCTCGGCACCCTCCGTTAACATCAGGGCATGGTGATTTTGGCGTGCATCCGTTTGTTGGGCAGCGCGCTCGACAATAATTTTGCCTTGAAAGACCCCGCGCGCTTTGTCTTTAACTGCACCTTTGAACAACTCGCGCGTGACACCACCGGGGCCAGCATGGGTGATCTGCGTTGTTATATCGGCATGTGAATATCCAGCTAACAGATAAGCGCCATCAATCCGGCATGAAGCGCCCCGCCCGTATAAAGTCGCGAAGGTTTCGGCACGGGCAAAGCGGCCACCAAAGGTCACTGTAGTTGCCTCATAGCTGCCACCTTCTGCGATCTCGACGTCGGCATGGACCAAATCAATCGCTGCAGTACCACCGTCATGTCGGCTGACACGCGTGACTTTCGCTCCCGTTGCAACGTCAATTTCTAGCAAAGAAGTGGACAAACCATGCGTTGCGAGCGCGGTATCAACCAAAGTTACAGAGACGCCTTCTCCCACTTCTACCCGCACCCGCATCGGGCTGCCCGGATGGCGGCGAAAAAAAATAGGAGCGCTTTGGCTTTCGCTGATCGTTAATATGATGGTTTTGGGAGCAAGTGCTGCGGCGAGAACGGGAATAATGCCCGCTGATGCGTCCAATGACTGGCTGTCTTCAGTTTCAATCGTCAGGCCCGCGCCTTTGTCGCCCTCTATACCAAGACCATCTGGCGCAAAATCAATCACCAAGGCGTCTTGTAACGCAGCTGGTATCAGACCGGCAGAGCCATCTGCCTCGGGAATTTCTTCGGCTAGTGCCGCGCGCAAATCGCTCCACTTAAACGCTTCATCGCGCCGCGTCGGCAGACCCTTCCCCGTAATCATGACGCGCGCAGCTTCTCCCGCCGCGCTATCGGGCAAAAGATCCAGCAGCGCCGTTTCACCCGCACTCAAGATGGGCGTCACGAGGCCCATTACGCCGCGTCCTTATAGCGGTCATAGCCATCCGCCTCCAAAGCCAGTGCCAATTCCGGCCCTCCACTATCGACAATCTTCCCACCCGCCAGCACGTGCACACGGTCTGGAATGATAAGGTCTAGCAAACGCTGATAATGGGTTATTACCAGCATTGCTTTATCCGGCGCACGAAGCGCGTTGACGCCATCAGACACAACTTTCAGTGCATCAATATCAAGGCCACTATCGGTTTCGTCGAGGATCATAAAGCGGGGCGACAACAAAGCCATCTGATAAATCTCCATCCGCTTTTTTTCGCCACCCGAAAAGCCGACATTCAAAGGACGCTTCATCATATCGGGCGTCACACCCAATTGCTTGGCAACTTCGCGCGATAATTTCATAAAGGCCGGGACGCTCATCTCCGCTTCACCACGCGCTTTGCGCTGGGCATTCAAAGCTGTGCGCAAAAATGTTAGCGACGGCACGCCGGGTATCTCAAGGGGATATTGAAACGACAAGAACAAGCCTTTGGCTGCGCGTGCCTCTGGTGGGAGGGCGAGCAGGTCAATGCCGTCCAACGTCGCGCTACCGCCCATTACTTCATAACCCGACCGCCCTGTCAGCGCATATGAAAGCGTACTTTTGCCAGCCCCATTTGGCCCCATAATCGCATGAACTTCGCCAGCGGGGACGTGCAGGTTCAGGCCGTTTATGATGGTCTTTCCATCAACTTCAACGATCAGCTTGTGGATATTGAGCATATTTCCGATATATCTTTCGAGGCTTTTGACACTAACGCAGCAGGCATGGTTGTGCGCGATCATCACGCCACAACCCATTCTACCATGTTATATAAGTAAGGTGGGCCATTTTGGCAGGTGGGGCATGTGTGTGGCGTCCCGCACCGCAACTACATATCCAGCAAAAGGCCATACTCTAAATAGGGTTTTGCTTTTTCAGGTTTAGATTTATGGGCCAACATCTTTGTCATCGTGCCCGCAACATAACGTTTCTGAACGCCCGCTTGCATCGAGAGTGGCGCGCGCAATTTTGCCGTGCGCAAAGAACCATCAGCCGGGGCGGTATAATCCAACGTCACAACTAATGCGGGTAGTTGGTTAATCAGCTTCATTTGATGATAGCGCGACGTCCCATCTTTAATATAGCCAGCGGCAACCTCACAATTGTCCCATGCGCCATTTCTCCAGACAGGGCTTTTATCGACTTCGGTTTGGGCCTCCGGCGTTGCGCCATAAACGCGACATAGGCTGGACATGCTGACAACTTGCGCTTCTACTTCAGTGTAGAAAAGCGCGTTGATCACGCCAGTTTTGACAGCGGCAAAAAGCTGAAAAAATATCAGTCCCAGCACAATTATGTAGGCAATAACGCGTTGCCGCGACTTTGTGATTGTCATAAGCGCCCGGCCTCGTTTGTTAGAGAAAGCCCACGTAGCCCATCGCGTGTTGTTTCCGCTTTTATTGGATGTGATCGCAATTCTGTCGGCGCATCTTGAAGTATGGAAACCGGGGCGAAACGCATATCGTATTTCATCTTTTTATATTCCCCCGCTGTCAGAACCACCCCGTGACGCATAAACGTACCATCTGACTGTGAAGTAGCTACTTCGGCCCTACCAATCGGACCCATACTAAAAAAGGTAGCCGAAATGAAATAGAACAGGAC
>JAYSRI010000124.1:0-1909 GCA_043721175.1 Alphaproteobacteria bacterium | reverse complement strand
TGTGTCCTGTATTTGAAGTTGGCCATGAGATGTGTCCCCAATTGATATAACCTTTGTTGAACCTTGCACGCAGTATGTGCAAGGGGCATTGAAAATCTACTTGACTAATTTGATATTTATATGATATCACTTCGATACTGTTTTGGAGGATAAAGCACCATGTCGCAAGGCCATATCACACATACAGGCGAATTTCGGGCGGTTTCGCTGCCAGGCATTACGTTATTTTTCGTTTTTCTAATCGCCATAGTCCTGGCCGTCGGCCTCTTTATCAGCGGTGGTGACGAGCTTTATCTGATAGTTGGCATTGTGTTGGTAACGCTTGGCAGTTTTGGGTTTGCTGGATTTTACTCGATCCAACCCAATGAAGCTGTCGCGATTTTGCTGTTTGGTGCCTATCGAGGCACGGATCGCTCAAACGGTCTACGCTGGGTATTCCCTTGGTTGACACGCAAGAAAATCTCGATGCGCGTTCGTAACGTCACATCTGATAAACTCAAGGTCAATGATAAAGATGGTAACCCGATTGAGATCGCCGCTAACGTCGTGTGGCGCGTGCAGGATAGTGCGCAAGCCTTGTTTGACGTGAATGACTACGAGAGTTTCTGCCGCATCGAGATTGACACGGCTTTGCGCGATATCGCCGCCCATTATTCCTATGATCATGCGGCAGAGGGAGAACTGACATTGCGCGGTCACGCCGAGGACGTCTCACAATTGCTGGGAACACGCCTCAACGGACGCCTGAAAGTGGGCGGCATGCAAGTGGACGAAGCACGCATTTCCCACCTTGCCTATTCGCCCGAGATTGCGGGCGCAATGCTCAAGCGCCAGCAAGCTCAGGCCGTGTTAGCAGCGCGTCAGTTGATCGTTATGGGTGCAGTCGGCATGGTGGAAAGCGCGCTAGACCAATTGGCGACGCGCGGGGTTGTAACTTTGGATGAAGAACGCAAAGCGCAAATGGTCTCCAACCTGCTGGTTGTTTTATGCGCCGACCGTGAAGCCCAACCTGTCGTCAATGCTGGCTCACTTTATTAGAGTGGCCCCCAAACCATGGCATCCCCCTCAAAAAAGCCGTTTCTTCTGCGCATGAGCCCTGCCGTTCATGCAGCAGTCGAGCGACTAGCGGCCAGCGAACTACGTTCGTCTAATGCTCAGATCGAAGTCTTGTTGCGCGAGGCGCTGGCCAAACGCGGCGTTAAAGTAACAACTCTGGTTGACGAATAAAAATGACGCGTCCGTCACTTTACGTTCGATGCCGCTTCTGCTAAGGAGAAATTATGACGTTAACGCCAATTGCTCCAAATTACATCGACCTGCCCGCTGCCGCCCGTGCTATCGCCAAACTGCTCGCAAACAAAGAAGACACCAAAGCGGTGTTTGAAATCATGCGTGCCTTGTCGGGAGCGACAATCTCCAAGGGGTATAAAAGGCTTCTTGGCTCGGTTGAAGGCGGCAAAATCGCACTGGCGTCAGAAGAACTCCAGCCGCTACTTGATGATCATATCACCATGGCAACTTTGCCCTCGGGTAGTGTCGGCCGCGCTTATCTAGACTTTGTGCAGGGTCGCAAGATATCCGCAGAAGGCCTGGCTGATGAAAGCCGCAAAACCGGTAACGAGATTGACGCGCTCCATCCTTATGCTTGGTATGCGCGCCGGATGCGTGATGTGCACGATCTTTGGCATGTGCTCAGCGGTTATGAGACCGACGCATTGGGTGAGGTGTGCGTTGTGGCATTCTCATATGCCCAAACTAAGTCCGCAGGCTTTGCTTTGATCGCGGCGGCTGGCTCCAACGAACTCCAACGCCTCCTGCCCGGCCATCCTGTTCGCCGTGCAGCTTGGCAGGCCTATACGAACGGTCGCCGTGCAGTTTGGTTGCCGGTACAAGACTATCAGACGCTGCT
>JAYSRI010000123.1:0-1909 GCA_043721175.1 Alphaproteobacteria bacterium | reverse complement strand
AAGAGCGGCATTGGTATGCCGCGCTCCCAGTTTTCAAGTAATTTCATGCCCCGACAGAGGGTTAGTTTTGGTCTCAGAAATCATCGTTAGGGGTTTGTCATCAGTCTGGCGCAGCTAATACTGCGCGCTCCTTTTTTTCTAGAGCCTGTCGTTGACGCGCACTGCGGCGAGGTAGTTAGCGCGTGTCAGCAAGTAGCAAAATGCGAGCTGCAAGCTCGCGGTCCATTTGGTCAAGCCACCTTGTAGAAGCCCTTTAATCAATCAATTTCCGCATCAAATAAGTTGCAATGAGTGCGCGCTGCTTAGCACCCTCAACCAGGTTGGCAGCAGCCGAGTGTCCGCCGTCAATGTTCTCGTAATATAGGAACGGCATCCCTAAACTTTCCATTTTGGCAGCATATTTTCGGGCATGGCCTGGATGCACGCGGTCATCCTTGGTTGAGGTCAGGAAGAAAGTTTCCGGGAATGGTGTGACCTTCTTTAGGTTCTGGTACGGCGAAAATTGCTCTAGCCACGGACGTTCTGCTGCTACGTCTGGATCGCCATATTCGTCAACCCAAGACGCGCCTGCTAGCAATTTGTGATAGCGCAACATATCCAGCAAGGGCACTTGGCAAACAACCGCGTTGAACAAATCCGGACGCTGCGTCATCATCACGCCCATCAAAAGCCCACCATTAGAGCCGCCTTGGATGCCAAGGCGGCGCGGTGTGGTGATCTTGCGGGTGATTAAATCTTCGGCCACGGCGATGAAATCATCATAGACAACCTGACGCTTACCTTTCAGGCCCGCTTCGTGCCATTCCGGCCCAAACTCGCCCCCGCCACGAATGTTGGCAAGCACATAAACGCCGCCCCGCTCGTTCCATAATTTGCCGTTCATCGCCGAATAATTGGGCAACAGCGACACTTCAAATCCGCCATAGCCATACAGCAGCGTGGGTGCGGTCCCGTCAAGCACGAGACCTTTTTTGGCAATCACGAAGTAAGGCACTTTGGTGCCATCTTTAGAGGTCGCCTCGTATTGGTTGACCTCCAGATTTGAGGCGTCAAAGCGCGCAGGCTGGGCTTGCACTGTCACAGGTCGCGCTCTTGGTGTGGCCGAATAAAGGATTGAAGGCGGCGTGATAAAGTCGTTGTAGGAAAAGAACGCCTCGGTCTGGCGGATACCAGAATCAGCCAAACTGGCGACGCCATTGGCGGGCAACGCCACAGGCGTAAATGCCCAAGCCCCACGCGCGGGCTTGCGGTAAAGCCGTACTTCGCTTTTCACATTACGTGACAGAGTGACGTAAATGCCAGCTCTAGCCAGCGACGCACCCTGCAATGCTTCGCGCGGTCCCGGAACATAGATTGCCGTGACTGACAAAGGACCGCTCGCAGCTTTAAGGGCCGCCAAAGGTGCACTGAGTAGCGAGCCAGTTGCAATTGCGCTGTTGCTGCCCCGCGGTGTCCAAGGGGTTTGTATAGTGAAGTAAATTTGACCGTCCTTGACGCCAATCAGGTTATGCTTGGCAGGTAAATCTAGCTTTGTCACACTGCCGTCATCGCCCAGATGCGAGGTTTCATTGGTGAAGAAGGTCGGCGAACGATTGAGGAAGTGGTGATAGCGCACGCCGTCATCCATCCGGTAAGCGCCTGCTGCAACATCGGTTTTTGTACCGCGATAAATCTCGACGGCATCAGCTAAAGCTTGGCCGCGCTTGAGTTTCTTGACGATGAAGGGATAGCCGCTGTCGGTCAACGTCCCTGGCCCCCAGTCCGTGCCAATCAACAAAGTGTCCTTGTCAAACCAAGTGGTGTCGGATTTGGCTTCGGGAATATTGAACCCGCTCGTGACAAAACTGCGCGTTTTAGCATCCCATTCGCGCTGGACATTGGCATCTTTCCCGCCATTGGATAGCGACAA
>JAYSRI010000122.1:0-1920 GCA_043721175.1 Alphaproteobacteria bacterium | reverse complement strand
CAACATCAACCATCCAGTAAAATTCGCCTGCCCCGATGAAGCGCTCACCAGCGGCCTTGTCGCTGGTCATCGCGCGCACATGCAAGTCTGCAATATCGCGCACATCGACCAAAGCGAAACCGATATTAGGGCACGCAGGGAATGCGCCTGACAATAATTTCTCGACGATCAGCACGGAGGCTGAGAAGTCGCTACCCAGAACTGGGCCAAGCACGGCACCGGGGTTGATCACGGTCAGCTCCATTTCGCCGCCTTCGTGCTTCATGAAGTCCCAAGCTGCGCGCTCGGCGATTGTTTTAGAACGAATGTAAGGGCTTGTGTCAGCGTGGGTCTCGTTGGTCCATCGTGTCTCGTCCATCGGTTTAGTAGGCGAACCGTCCAGACCATAAGCCACAGCGGCCATTGAAGACGTCATCACGACCCGCTTGACGCCCGCCGCTTTACCAAAGCGCAAGGCGCGCAGTGCGCCATCGCGGGCCGGGATAACCACTTCATCGTCGTTTTTTGGTAAAGTCGCAGGAACCGGCGAGGCAATATGCTGCACATAATCCATGCCATCCATCGCTTCTGCCCAGCCCAGATCCCTCGTCAAGTCAGTTGCAAAAAATGATAATTTGCTCAGATCTGGCGCAATCTTTGCGAGCTGCTCGCGCACTTGTGGCTCACGACCGAGGCTGCGAACAGTGGTGCGCACCGTATAACCTTCGCCAAGTAACTGCGCGATAATGTAACCGGCGATGTAGCCAGATCCACCTGTTACGAGGACGCTTTGGGGATTAGCCATGGGGAGGTGCTCCAAGTCATCTTTGTTGACGTTGTGACGATATGACATTATTAGGTAATTATGTCAACAGTTCTAGAAGCCGATCCCCGCAAAAATACGATCCTGCTCGCCAGTCTTGCGGTTTTCGCACGCTATGGTTTCAAACGTGTCGCCATGTCAGATATTGCTGAGGAAGCGAACATGTCCCGCCCGGCCCTGTATCTTGCTTATCCCAACAAGACTGCGATTTTTGAAGCTCTTGCCCGCGCGATGGCCGAGAAAGTCTGCAGAGACGCGCGGGTTGCATGGAACGACAACCCCATCTTTAGTCAGGGTTTGCGCGCAGCGGCGCTCGCCTTGCATCTAGACGGCTGGCGATTGCTAAAAGGGTCGCCTCATGGTGGTGAGTTGATTAGCGCCAACAGTGCCGTAGTTGGCGAGATCGCCGCCAGCGTGGACACATGGTTTGGCGATTTAGTTCACCAAAAGCTAATGGCCGTTGGCCAAGCTGATTTTGACGCAAAACTCATTGTAGCCGCCTTGGCCGGCGTTAAAGATAAAGCAACCACCGAGCCGGAATTGGTCATTGGTGTTACTCAACTCTCCAAAATAATGGCTCTTGGGCTAGGGCTCGAATAACAGTTCATCATTGCTCACGCCCCACCCGTAAAGCCTCACCGCCGTCCAAATCACTGGCAACAACCTGTAGCTTGCGTGCCCAAGGTCCCTGACGCGGTGGAGGACTGGCCAAGTAGACCCGCCAGCCATCGCGCATCACCAACGCGCCATCGGAAATACTGCCCCGGCCAAAAGCATAACTTTTTCCGTCCAGTGACACAGCAAGTGTTGCCCGGCCACGACCATTTTCGATAAAGCGGGCTTCCCAATCGCCTTCGCCCGCAAAACAGCCGCGCCGGATGATGACTTGTGATGGCGGCATTAGGCGGTCTGACGCTGCGTCAGAAAGCCCTGCCTCGTCCATCAGCCGCGACGCATCAAAGCGACCTCCAGAAGTCCGACATAATTGTGGGCCACCAATGGCCGGCGTCACCAGTACGGCTTTGCCTTCGGGACCAATCCATCCGACTGGCTTTGGCGAGAATGTCCATAGCAAGAGACCGATTATGAATGGCAAAAAGCCGAAGTAGCGCAGCCAA
>JAYSRI010000121.1:0-1921 GCA_043721175.1 Alphaproteobacteria bacterium | reverse complement strand
GCGGTAAAGGCCAGCTCAACCTCAGGCTCATGCGCCAGCGCCCGCGCGGTGCCAGTCAGCACCGATTTGAACGCATCAAGAGGAGATTGGTCAGCCATGATTGGCTTTGGGTCTTAACGGGGAATGCGGGGAAGGGGAAGGGTGGGGGAGGGAGGGCTTTTATCGCTTGCTCCTCTTTACCTTCTTGCCGTCTTTAGCGTCTTCATTTTTCCTGCCAGCCGAGAGCTTGGCATAGAGGCGCTGCGCCACGCCGCGCACTTCGGGGTTAAGATCAAGCAGGAAGCGCTCGCCCTGGACATGTGCGACAAAGGCACCATAAACGGGCGCGTAACGATCCGCATTGCCGCTGTCGACAAACCAGTCGATCATCCGCTCGCCATAACCACGCTCGGCGATGATGCGGAGATACCAAAGCAGATCCTCGTTAAAGTCGAACTCATCGTTCAGCCCCTGATCGAGTGCAGCCTGAAGATGATTGAGGCTGGCTCCAAGATTGTCAGCACCCAGTTCAAGCCCCGCCTGCATCAACGCCCGTCCGCCGCCAGTGATGGCTTCCAATTGGCGCATAAGGTTGCTGGCTTCGGTCTGCTGGCCCATCGCAATCAGCATCCACAGCAAATTGGCCTTGGCGAGAACGTTGTCCGGATCGCGTTGCAGCACAGTGCGCATACTCGCTTCTGCTTCCTGAAGCTGGCCCATGAACCAAAATTTATGCTTCGAAATATTGACCAGCGCGATTGCCACACGCTCTTGCACTTCGGGCTCGTCGCTCTCGCCAAAACGCACAATCACCTTATCATAAACGGCAATTGTATCTTCAGAGCGGCCAAGTGCATCGAGCGCGATCCCCTTGCTGAACAGCGCTATCGCTACTTCCTTTTGCAACGCAGTCTGATCGCTCTCCCCAAAACGCGCAATCACTTCATCATAGCTTGAAATTTCATCTTCGGATCGGCCAAGCGCACCAAACCTGACCCCCTTGCAGTGCAGCGTCATTGCCACCAGTTCTTGCCACGCCGCCTCGTCGCTATCGCCAAAGCGCGCAATCACCTCATCATATAGGGTAATTGCTTCTTCGTGTCGGCCATGCATGCCAAGCGCGACACCCTTGGAAAGCCGTGCTATTGTCAGCCACTCTTGCAGTTCGGAATCGTCACTTTCACCAAATTCATTAATCAATTCATCAATTTTTACGATTCCGTCAACAAACTGTCTGGCTTGAACGAGCTTCGTCACTTTGATGACAGTATCGAGTATTTGTATTACACGGACTGACTGCGCGTCTTCCTTTGCAAGATTGAGCATCTTCAATTCATAAGCCTCAATGACCGCCTCGCAATGTTCAGCGCGCCATCGACCTTCGCCATTGCGGGCGTCTCCGGCCATTTTCTCCAGCTCTTCGGCGTTGAATAATTTGGTGAGGAAAATCGTGAACCAGCGCAGCCTTTGCTTGGTCTTTCGTGTGCCGTGCCGCATCAGATACCAGATATTGAGGAAGCGCTCGGCGAGTTGAAACCCTGCGCGTGATCCAGAGGTTTCGACTTCCTCGATCAGGCCGTCTTTCTTCAGCCGATCCAACTGTGGGGAAAGGGTGCCTGCTACCACTCCTGTTTGTTTGCTCAGTGCGTTGGATGTGATCGGATCCCAATTGAGCGCAATCCCATCAATCACCGCGCGTTGCAGCGGGGTGCTATACTCCTCAATCCGCGCCTTGTAGAATGGCGTAACCTGATCGAGCAACGCTTCCAAATCGGCAAATATTTCGGCGCTGTCGGCCTGTTCAAGCAGGCCGTAGACCAGCCCCAATATGCGCGGATTGCCGCCCGTCAGCACATAAAGCGCGCGCACCCGTTCCGGCTCGCGCGCGAGGACGGCTTTGACTGGTGCGCCGACCTTTCCGCGCTTTGTTGCCAGCGCATTG
>JAYSRI010000120.1:0-4775 GCA_043721175.1 Alphaproteobacteria bacterium | reverse complement strand
TCAAGCGTGACACGATCAATCAAATCGATTTCATTTCCTGCTTTGGTAACGCGTTGCCGTTGTGTATCAATCGACCGTTTGGCACATATGATAATGTCGCCAAAGCGCGTGCCACAGGTATTGAAACAACACTGGAAGTCCGCCCTTCGAGACGTTTTAGCGCAATCTTTGGCTACTCAACTTTGGATGCACGCAACCGCGTGATAAATAGCCCTAACTTCAACCGCTTTTTGCCGCGCCGCGCTAAAGAAACAGGGTCGGCATCGCTAGCCTACGATTTTGACTTTGGCTTGCAGGTTTCGGTGAACTATGTCCGGGTCGGCGACAACTTCAATAATCCTTCAAACACCGTTCTTCTCGAAAGCTATGAATTGGTCGGCTTTGCTGTCAACCAAAAAATTGGCGACAAATGGTCGGTTTATGCGCGCGTTGAAAACGCAGCCAACGAAAGCTACCAAACAGCGGCAGGCTATAACTCCCTCCCACGCCAGACATTTGTGGGGTTGCGTGCGACATTCTAAACCAGCTTCTGGCACATGGCAAAGACTGGCTTCTCCCATTTTGTGGGCAATTGGCCTTTGCTGGATTTCGTCTTGCACAGCGTCAACGCCTCAGCGGGAACCGACTTCTAACGCCGCAATGCAAAAGCCGACACGGGTTGTTTCACTTGACTATTGTGCGGATCAATATGTGCTCACGCTGGCGGATCGAGGCGATATCGTCGGGCTTTCCCCTGACGCGACGCGCGATTTTTCGTACATGGCAGAGACAGCGCGCGGCTTACATCAAGTGCGGCCATCAGCGGAGGAAATCCTAGCGCTGCGTCCGGACTTGATTGTTCGCTCTTATGGCGGCGATCCAAGAGCTGTTGCTTTTTTTGAACGTGCTGGCATCAAGATACATCAAATTGGTTGGAGCGAGAATTTTGCTTCTGTGCGCACAAACGTGCAACAAGCGGCCAACGCTCTGGGCCAGACAGCCCGCGGTGACGCCGTTGTTGCGCAGTTTGATCTGCGTCTTGGCGACCTTAAACCAGCCAAAGGCGTTTCAACGCTCTATGTCACTGGCGGCGGCATCACTACTGGCTCGGGCTCAATGATTGACTTGATGATGAAGACAGCGGGTCTCACCAATTTTCAAACGCAACCCGGTTGGAAGCCGCTGCCGCTCGAACAATTGGCGGGTCAGCAGCCCCAATTGATCGCAGCGGCGTTTTTTAGCGATGCTAATCTGAGCCGCGAATACTGGTCTTCAGCTCGTCATCCAGTGATTGCCAAAGCAATGAAGGACTTACCCGTCGTCCATTTGAACAGCGCCACGACATCATGCGCTGGATGGTTTGTGATGGACGCTATCGAGGCATTGGCGACAGCTGGAGTTGGGGTGGAACGGGATGAAACCAAGTCCACCCAAGCTGAATTGAGGCAACCATGAACCGCCTCAGTCATTCAGTCATCGTATGCAACGGACTGATCTTAGCCTTGGTATTTGCTATAGGAGCGTCGTGTTTATTGGGCACCACTGACATACCGGCTGGCCAGATTGTCGCAGCTCTGCTCGGCCAAAGTGACGCGCAAACGCGCCTGATTGTTTGGGAGATACGTCTGCCCCGTGTGTTGGCTGCCCTAGTGGTCGGCTTTGCGCTGTCAATCAGTGGTGCCGCTCTGCAAGGACTTTTGCGCAATCCGCTAGCAGAACCGGGTGTTTTGGGGGTTTCGGCAACGGCCAGTCTGGCGGCAACTATAGCCATCTATTGGGGCTTGGCGAGCCTGTCGCCTTGGGTTTTGCCGTTGGCGTCAATTTTTGGCGCGCTGTTGGCAACCGCTTTGCTCGCGTTGATCGCGCCACGTGTAGGATCGGTCGTTACGCTCATTCTAGTCGGGGTTGGCATATCAAGTTTGGCTGGCGCTTTGATGTCACTGCTCCTGAATCTTGCGCCCAATCCGTTCACGTTGTCGGATATGATTAATTGGATGATGGGATCGGTTGCCAATCGGTCGTTTTTGGACCTAGCGTTTGGGCTACCCTTCTTTGCCATTGGCCTGCTATTGTTGCTCGTCTCAGGCCGTGGTCTCCGGGCTTTGACGCTTGGGGAAGAAAGTGCCCGCGCGATTGGCCTAGATGTAGGGCGCAGCCGATTTTTCGTGGTAGCGGGAGCGGGACTTATGACAGGTGCCGCCGTCGCAATTGCAGGGGCAGTCGGATTTGTCGGCATCATTGCGCCCCATTTGGTCAGGCCTTTGGTCGGTCACGATCCGGCACGCACACTAATACCGTCAGGCTTGTTGGGAGGTCTTATCCTAGTGCTGGCTGACATCATCGCGCGCTTGGCCCCAACCCAACAAGAGCTCAAACTTGGGGTTGTAGCGGCTCTTTTGGGGGCACCAATCTTCATTGCAATTGCTGCTAAGCGCACCGCCATGGAAACGTCGCCATGACAATTTTGCAGCTTGAAAATGGCAGCGTCATCAACTCGGGACGTTACCTCATTGAAGACGCATCGTTTGAGGTGCACGCAGGGCAAATGGTTGGTTTGCTTGGTCCCAATGGTGCCGGCAAAACCACAGCTGTGCGCGCTTTATTGGGCTTGCAAAAACTAGCATCCGGGCGTGCCAGTGTGGTGGGTGACGATATCGCCAGTTTGTCACCTCAAGACCGTGCACTCAAGATTGCATACCTTCCCCAAGTGCGCCAACTGGCTTGGCCGATCATCGTGCGCGAAGCGGTTGCATTGGGGCGTTTTGCTTATGGTGTTGGGCTTGGGCCGTTGAAAGGTGAGGACAAAATTGCCGTTGAACAGGCGATTGAGGGGTGTGATCTGCACGCGCTATCTGATCGTTCGGTGGCCAGCTTGTCAGGTGGCGAGCTGGGGCGTGTTCACATTGCCCGGGCGTTCGCATCCAGTGCACCCGCCTTGATCGCCGATGAGCCAATCAGCGCGCTTGATCCACGCCATGCCTTTGCTGTGCTCGAATTGCTCCAAGCCAAAGCTCGGCAAGGCAATGCCATTCTCGTTATTCTCCATGATCTGGCCCTTGCGGCGCGATTTTGCGACACAATTATCCTGATGGATCAAGGTAAAGTCATCGCTAGCGGTACGCCGCGCCAAGCGCTCAGCTGCGAGAATATAGCACGCGTTTATGGCATGGAGGCGTCATGGAGTGACAGCGGTCTTCTTGTTTCGGGACGCGTCCGCCTTCCTACAATTGGGTGCTATTGACTAATATTAGCGTCACGCGAGCACGCCCTTTGAAGGTTGCATCTTTTAGGAATGCCGCCCACGGACCTGTGTGGCCTTCATTTGGTGTGTAGCGTCCCGCAACGACCAGACAACCTTCCGACGAGAAGCGGTCATAGGGTTCTAGCAATGGGGTCTCGGCACAATGAACATTATCATCCGTTGTGCTGCCTTCGCGCGCGCCCTGCATGCCAGATGGCGAAGTGGCGCGCAGCACAGGCAACGCTCCGGCACCTCCGCCCGCTCCATTTTGCCGTAAAGCGCCGACAATCGAAAACGGGAAGCCGTAATCCTTATAGTTTGAGTGCGCACCGGGCACATAGTCGGCGATTCCGGGCAGGCGCATATTGGCGTTTTGTACTCCGAGCGCCGAGCTGACAATTGCAGTCCTGTTGGGTACGGTGGACGCAGGATAGGCGCTGATCAATTTGGTCTGCGGATCCCAAACCCCGATTGTACAGCAAAAGTTGAGGTGGTCGGGTGGCGTGATTGTCAGGCTTTGGCTGGCGGCAAAGCTGTTAAAAGAACCAGACGGACGCGCGCCGCGAATGGCAATAATCACGCGGCCCTTCGCCATCGCGCGCTCACCGATATGGGCACGCAACACCTCATCGGTCAGTGTCACAACAGCTCCGGCACGGGCACCAAATCCGGGTTCTGTCAAAGGCAAAACAGCGGCCCATTTATCCGGGGTGACTGACGCTTTGAGTTTTTGCTTACGCCATTCCAGACCTGTTCCGCGCGCTAAAGCGGCGTCAGTGCTTTCGATAGCCAGTGCATTTTTTGGGACATTCTCCCGTATTGATGTCTTTTTGACGGGCTTTTTTGGCTCTGGGTCGGGGTCGGGTTCGGTCTTGCTGGCAGGTTTGGTGGGTTGCTCACTTGGTTTAGCCGGTACTGGCGGCAAAGGCGGCGGCGGCGGCGATGGTTTGACCGGCTCAGGCGGCGGCAAAGGCGAAAGAGTTTTTGGCTTCCGGGTAATCCAACAACCCGTCACGCCGGCCAGAACGGCGGCGCTGACACCTGATAATATCCATTGCCGACGGTTCATGTCACGCCCTCTTTCACGTGTTAAAAACGTAGCGTGAAACGTACGATTTACTCAAGTCCCGGCCTTTTTGCGACCAAAGCCTTTTTGCGACCAAAGCCTTTGGAGTTTAGGCCAGATTTTCGCTCTAACGGCTTACGTGGTTTAGCAGGTTTTTGTGGCTTTTGCGCGTCATCTTTGCCAACCGCGCTTAACTTCTTGACCGCGACCTCGCCCTTCTTGGCAATTTGGCGAACTTTGAGGCCCTGACGCATTGACAAGGGCGAGCTCAGCTGCCCCTTGTCTGGGTCTGCGAAGGCCGAGCCATACTTTTTAAGGCGCTCGTCAAGCGAAGATAGAAATTCTGCCTCCCAATCGCTGAGGCCTTCTGGCGTCGCGGTGGCTTTGTCAGCCGCACGTTTAAGGGCAGCTAAGGCTTGCTTGGTAAGGCCTGGGTCAACCCGCCGCGACAAAAGATGATCAAATCTCGCCGACGGCTTCCAAATACAA
>JAYSRI010000119.1:0-4785 GCA_043721175.1 Alphaproteobacteria bacterium | reverse complement strand
CGTCTTCCGAACACATGGATCGCTCGACAAATCCGTTCTTGAAGATGCGCGTTTAGCGCCATTAGAGATTGGCAGAGCCAAAATAGATAGTGCACTTGATCAATCGCTAAATGGTAGGGTGTTCAGCGAACCAGAATTTGCTGATATCATGCACGAGGCGCTACATTACTTTGATGGTCAGCGTTATGATTTGCAGGCTTGGTGTGTCATGCCCAACCATGTTCATGTCGTTGTTGTTGTGCATTCAAATGCGCTTCTTGGCAAAGTTGTTCAATCTTGGAAACAGGCTACGGCCATCAGGATCAATCGCATTTTGGGGAAAACTGGCCATGTTTTCGCTTTCGATTATTTTGATCGTTTCGTTCGGGACTTACCCCAAGCTGAGCGTCTGGTTCACTATGTGGAAGCAAATCCGGTCAAAGCAGGCTTATGTTGTGAAGCGCAAGACTGGCGATGGTCATCTGCTCACGCAAAAGCGAATGGCTGGAAGCCGAACCATGAGCGGCTGCCAGTGTTTGATGCCTGAAAAGTGGAGCGCGACTTACCAAAGTCGCTGTTTGGGTTTATCCGCTTTGTTACATTGATGGGCGCGATGTTGCAGCAGCGACTTTGGTACGTCGCGGTCCTTATGGTGGCGGAATGGAGCGCGACTTACCAAAGTCGCCTTTGTGGACACGCGCTATGATACGACGTTAAAGCAGCGACTTTAATAAATCGCAGTCCTTTTAACCCGATAACCCCGCCGCCAGACTCACCCCCACAATCGACACTAAGGTCGTTACAAATACCACTGTCGCGGCTCCTTCTGCCCACACATCGGCTTGGCGGGCTTGGATGAAAACGTTGACCGCACTGGGGCAGGCGGCGAGAACTGTGGCGGCGATGACGATTGAGCTTGGTGCACCACTGGCACTAAAGGCCAGCCACATGGCAACTGGCAATAGGGCGCATTTGAACACGACAACCAATGCTGTGGACGGCCAATCGGATGCGATCTGGGTTTTCATGGTCGCCATCACAATGCCAAGCGCCACAAGCCCGCACGGACTGGCGGCATGACCGAGCATTTCCAAAGGTCGACCCAGGAAAGTCGGTAAATCAAATCCTGCTAGCGCGATCAGAAACCCTAACAATGCTCCCACGCTGGTGGGGTTGAGCAAACCGCTGAACACTGAGCGTGCCAGCTTCGCAGGACCCAGCGTTTCGCCCTTAGCCAATTTCATGCCCGCAACAGCGATTCCGACAATGACAATGTTCTCAACTGCCACTAGCACAGCAACCAATGGCAAGATGCTGGGACCGAGCAAACTTGTGAGCACGGCAGTGCCAAGGAAGGCGGTGTTAGCGCACGAAGATGCCATGGCTATGCCAGCTTGGATGTGATGGTCGCCACCCAGCAATGCGCCGCCAAAGCGACCCAATATCTGGAAGCCAATCAGTAAACCCAGCCAAATGCCCACATAACCAAGCATAGTGGCATTCGGGGGCGGCGCTTTCGCCATTGACGTCAACAAAAGTGCTGGAAAGGCCAGCCAAAAGACAAAACGCGACAAGCCAGCACCAACAGCTTCGTCAAGCAATCCAAGTCTGACACCACCCCAGCCTAAGCCGATGAGTGAAAAAATTGGCAGAGTGATAAGAAGTACGTCCAATTTATGCCCAATTCACTGCTCACAACCAATGCTTACTAAACCCATTGGACCCTGCCTTGAAAGCAACGAACACATCAAGATTTGCGCCGCCGAAGAAGCCTTGGCTGGTCAGTATCGCCAATGTTTTTGGTTCCTTGGTTGGGATTTGCATCGCGCTTATGTTGGTGACTTTGGTTTTGCCCAAATCCTACAATCCATTCTATCCGCTCAAAGCGCAGGACGAGATTGGCCCGTTGACGAAATGGAAACTGCAAGCGTTCGTGCTCGATCCGGGCGCCTGCCGTGCCTTCCTGAACGACGCAGGCGTCACATTTACAGAAATAGCTGATCGCTCCGAGCAAGGTTTTTGCCACGTTAACGATGCTGTCAGAATGACGGCAGGCGGGCCACCTTTTTTCCCCACGTCACCGATGATGTCGTGCCCGGTTGCGGCGGGTTTAGTGCTGTGGCAACGCCATGGTCTTAAGGACGCAGCACGCGACATGATGGGCTCCTCGGTCACACGGATTGACCACATTGGCACTTACAGTTGTCGGCGCCAATATGGCCGTAAAACGGGTTGGGTCAGTGAACATGCTTTCGCAAATGCTATCGATATTCAAAGTTTTACGTTCGTGAATGGTGAAACTGTCAGCGTTTTGGATGGCTGGAATCCCCGCGGCGGGCAATCCACACGTGGTGCAAATTTCCTCGCCGCCGTCCACGACCACGCCTGCGACGTGTTCAAGGTCGTTTTGGGGCCGGAGGCCAATGCCGCGCACAAAAATCACTTTCATTTCGATATGGGGCCAATCTCAAGCTGTCGATAGTGGCAAGTGGTAGCCAATGGGCAATAGGTGTTCACACAAAAGACTTTCGCGCCTAAACACAAGCAATGCGTCCCGACATATTGTTTCCACTTTTTGCCAATCTTGACACTCTGCCCGGTGTTGGACCCAAAATTGCGCCTTTGGCTGCCAAGGCGGTGGGTGGCGACATTGTGCGCGACGCGGCCTTTCATTTGCCCGTCAGTCTTGTTGATCGGCGTTATCGCCCGCTGATAAATGAGGCAGAATTGGGCAAGTTAGCCACAATAGAGGCTGTGGTAGAGGGCCATGAAGCCGGCGGCTTGGGACGGCCGTACAAAGTTCGTTTGTCAGACGAGAGTGGCTTTCTGACCTTGCTTTTTTTCAAGCCCAACACCCGCTACTTGCTGGATCGCTTGCCTGTGGGCCAATTGCGCATCGTATCGGGGGAGGTTGGCGAGCGGTATGGCGAGCGGCAAATGGTGCATCCATCGCGCATCATGAACGTCGATGACCCTGAGCTAGGCGTGATGTTTGAACCAGTTTACCGCAGTGTAGCAGGCCTGGCGCATCGCACGTTGGCACGCATATGCAGCGCGGCGGCTGGGATGGCGAAGGGCGTGCCTGAATGGGCAAACGCCGAATTGATCAACCGCCAAGGCTGGGCAAGTTTTCCTGCTGCGCTCATGAGCGTCCACGCGCCCACCGATCTGGCTGACATTTTGCCAGAAGCCCCTGCACGGCGACGGTTGGCTTATGACGAGCTACTGGCCCGTCAGATTGCCTTGCAACTATCCGCCGTGTCTCGCCGTCGTATTCCTGGCCGCGCCATAACGGGCGATGGTCGCTACACCATCCCGCTGATGCGCGCGTTGCCTTTCACGCCAACCGGTGCGCAACGTCACGCTTTTGACGATATAGACCGTGATATCGCTGCTAGCACGCCAATGCTGCGCTTGCTGCAAGGCGATGTGGGTTCGGGCAAGACACTTGTCGCGGCCCGCGCTTTGGCGCGTGCGTGCGAAGCGGGGATGCAGGGCGCTCTCATGGCACCCACCGAAATCCTCGCCCGCCAACATGGAGCCAGCCTTACGCCTTTAATGGCCGCAGCAGGCCTGCGGCTGGAGGTTCTGACGGGCAAGGACAAGGCCAGTCATAAAGCGATGGTGCGCGATGGCCTCGCCGATGGCAGCATTAATGTGGTGTGTGGCACTCATGCTTTGCTTCAGCAAGGCGTGATATTCCGCCAGCTTGGTCTTGTTGTGGTCGATGAGCAGCACCGCTTTGGCGTGGCGGACCGCCGTCGTTTGATCGACAAAGGCTATGGTCCCCACGTCTTGGCTATGAGCGCCACGCCGATCCCGCGTACATTGGCGATGGCGGTCTATGGCGATCTTGATGTATCGCGCCTTGACGAGAAACCGCCGGGCAGGGCGCCAATCAAGACCGTCGCCATGTCGCTGGAACGTCTCGATGAAGTTGCTAACGCTGTGGGTCGTGCCATCGAGAACGATGACCGCGTTTTCTGGGTCTGTCCATTGGTTGAGGAAAGCGAGAAGATCGATGTATCCGACGCCACCGGACGCTATAACGACTTGCACGGGATGTTCGGCGATACCGTTGTGTTGATCCATGGACGGATGAGCAGCAAGGAAAAAGATGCGGCGATGGGTAGTTTCCGCTCTGGAGCCGCCAAGATCCTTGTCGCCACCACCGTCATCGAAGTCGGCGTTGATGTTCCCGAAGCCAGCGTTATGGTGATCGAACACGCCGAGCGCTTTGGCCTTGCCCAACTTCACCAATTGCGCGGGCGCGTCGGGCGTGGTGGCAAGCCGGGATCATGCCTGTTGCTCTATGCCAACCCGCTCAGCGAGCTAGGCGCGCGGCGTATTTCTAAATTGCGCGAAACTGAAGACGGCTTTGAAATCGCCGAGGAAGACTTCAAGCTACGTGGTGGTGGAGATTTGCTTGGTTTGAGGCAGTCCGGCATCCCAGCCTTCAAGATCGCCGACGCGGCCTTGCACGCAGACTTGCTAGCCGTGGCCCAGCGTGATGCGCGCGTGCTGGTGGAAGGCGATCCGATGTTGGTTTCTGAACGCGGGCAGGCGGCAAGGTTGGCGCTACATTTGTTTGATCAGCTGGACCCCGAGGTTTTTCTCGGAAGTGGGTGAGGGGGGTGAACATTGGGACCGCGGATCGCCGATCCGCTCTTAAGGCGCAGGTGTCGCTTGTTGAATGCAGCCCCTTTACCTGCGCCGCTTTGAGGCTGGCCATTCGAGTTATAAGACTACTGGCGAGACGGTTTAAGCAATGACGCGACGGGAACTACAGCGCGACGCGCACGAGTG
>JAYSRI010000118.1:0-4794 GCA_043721175.1 Alphaproteobacteria bacterium | reverse complement strand
AATAGCTCAGTTGGTAGAGCAACGGATTGAAAATCCGTGTGTCGCTGGTTCGAATCCGGCTTCGGGCACCATTTTTTCTTTGAAAAAACGGATTTTTTTTTGGCGTTCCGCCGCCACGCGGGCGGGCTCGCTCAATGCTCGCATTGCGACTTTGTTGAGCTTTTGGTCCGAGGATCGAGAGCTCTAAAATCTGGCTAATAAAGCAAATGAGGCGTGCGTTCTTGATTGAATGCGCTTATTGACGGCCTCCAGCCAACCACGAGTTCTTGCCATGACGTGCGGTTTTGCAATGACGCGGCCAGTGCATTGCTGCCATATACTTTCTTAAATAAATCGAGCTGTGATGCCGTACTAGAAGCAAGCGCCGCGCCATTTGATCGGCGCGCCACTTCTTGGATCAACATAGTCCCCAACGCCATGATGTCGGCTTGGGAAGTGGGTGTGATGTCGAGTTCTATCCCAGTGAAACCCGGTTTGACTGTGCTGGTGTATGGTTTTGCTGTCACGCCGTCGATACGGAGCTCGTTTATGAAAGTGCTAAAAGCTGCAGCATCAATGCCGCGAGCTGCTGCATAGTGAAATGGTTTGGAGGTGCCAATACCGATATCGACGTCTTTCAGTTCGCCCAATATTCCCGTTGCGGCGCAATAAATTGGTGATCCAGCATTTGGAATATTTGGACTTGTTGGCACCCAATTGAGCCCCGTGGCTGCCCAATCCATCTCGCGTCGCCAGCCTTGCATGGGGATAACCGTGAGCCTTGGGTTGGCTTTGATCCAGCCTTTAGCGACAATCATTTTTGCCAGTTCGCCAATCGTCAGGCCATGGCGATAGGGCACGGGGACTTGCCCAACGAAAGAACGTAAGCCTTCTTCCATCGGTGGACCTTGCACTAGGTTGCCGCCTAATGGATTGGGGCGATCCAGCACAACAAAATCTTTGCCCGCTTCGCCACATGCTTCCATGGCCAACGCCATGGTCGAAATGTAGGTATAGCTGCGCACACCAATGTCTTGAATATCAAATACGAGCACATCTAAGTCGGCTAACATTTGTGCATTGGGTTTGCGTGTCGGGCCGTATAGAGAAAAGGCGCGCAGGCCGGTTGCTGCATCGACACCGTTTGCGACATGATCGCCAGCACGCGCACGTGTATCAAGCCCATGTTCAGGGCCAAAAAGCGCCTTGAGGTCGCCGCCTATGCCTTGCTGAAGGATAATGCGGGACAGAATACCAGATCGGTTCACACTGGTTTGATTGGTAATAAATCCAACCCTGCGCCCTTTGAGTGGTGCAAATCCGGCATTCGCCAATTGGTCAATTCCCAATCCCAAGGCGTTTGGTGACGCCTCGCCGGTGTGCGTCAACACCGATGCGCATGACGCCAAGGTCAAAAGCCCTGCACTGCCAGCTGCAAGTTGAAGTGCAGTTCTTCGATTTAGCAGCAATTTTTCACCTTCCGATCGCGGGCCAATGGCAATATCAACCCTTGCTTGGAGTGCCAGTAGGGGGAGGTACGTCAAGGCCTGCAGTGCCCATGGCTGCCTCTAATTGCTCCTTGGAAAAACCTGTTACGAGCTTGCCGTTTATTACAAAGCCCGGCGTTCCATTAATGCCAAGCTCAGTGGCTTGACTGCGGACGCCTGCGACTTGGGCTTCAACCTTTGGGTCGCCCATATCTTTGCGGAGACGCTCTATATCTAGGCCTACCGACGCAGCAATTTGCATCACCTGATCCATTCCAAGGTCGCCACGTGCCGTCATGAGAGCACGGTGAAACTCTTTATACTTGCCCTGTTTGTGCGCCGCGATGGCCGCTTTTGCAGCACCGTGGGAGTTTTCTGACAAGATTGGAAGCTCTTTGAAAATGACGCGGACATCTTTGCGCGTTTCCATTACATTCCAAACCCAGTCGTTCGCCGCGTGACAATAGGCGCATTTATAGTCAAAAAACTCAACTATCGTGACCTTTGCATTGGAAGGACCAAAGGCTAATTCCGCGTGATCACGCTTTAAGCCCGCAAAACTTTGTTCGACTCTTTCATTTTGAACGCGCGCTTGTTTGGCTTCAAAAGCGCGCTGTGCTTCTAATATGATTTCTGGGTTTGAAATCAATGTATCGCGAATCAAAGTGCGCACGGCTGCTTGTTGCTCAGGCGATAAGGATTTCAAGGCTTGTGCCGCCGCATTGGCATCGGTTTTTGCGACAGCCGAGGCTGCACCGGTTTGCGCTGCGACACTGGCTTCATTTGCCGGTTTTTTGGCACATCCCACGGCAAGGGCACTGACCAGAGCGACAAGAGATAGTGAGGCGATGAAGGAAGAACGCATGTTTGGCTCCAATTGGGCAGAAATCTGACTAAACAATTACATCGAAACTGTTAACGAAACGCCCAAACAAGTTTTACCATATGGGGGTTCGTCGAGACCTTGAGATGATGACTAATGTTGGTGTCGGTCGGTTTGCGCAGGCGCAATATCAAATCCAACATTATATTGTGACATTGGGCCAAAGGCGAGTGGCCTGCGACTACTGCGCTCTTCACGCGCAGCCTTGGCGGCTAGCGGGGCTGTTACAACTTCAATATCACTAGCACGCCGCCATCCGGGCGACGTATTGGTTAAATTTCGCAATGCAACTTGTGCGAAGCGGTTGGCGCGTAACACATCGCCCAGCGCATAAGCCTCTTCGGCTGTTGCCAATCGCGCGAGGCCGATCTGCCCATTGCGGTCAGCAATGATGGCCAATTGGTTCCACGCAAAGGCATTGCCGGGATCTAGTCGCAAGGCTTCATGCAAGTTTGTTTCTGCTTCGGCCCGCAAAGTTGCATCTTCGGTAGCGATCAGGGACCGCGCCAGACCAACACGCAATAGCGGTTCGGCCGGTGCTAATTCGACAGCGCGTCGGTTGGGCGCAACCGAGTCTTTTGACTTGCCGTTTTCGTAGTAAATTTGCCCCAAAAGCTCTTGAAAATATGGGTTGCTTGGTTGCTCTGCTATGAGCTTAGTTGTCTCACGTGTGGCGGTTAGAAGGTCAGGTGCGCGAAACGCAGCAACCGCACGTGCATAACGTGCATAAATGCTTTGATCGGACTGGGGATATTTCACATATGTTCGGGCAGGGGTGTACAGAAAGCCTTGGATTTTTGCCTGCGCCATTTTCAGGCGATCAATGTCTGCGGCACTGTCAACGGCATCTTTAGCCGATTGTTCTATCACGCGATTTTGGAGCGCTTGAATTCGATCGCCTGAGAGTGGGTGAGACCTAAAATACGGCTCACGCCGCGCCTCACCAAGAATTTCATTGTAACGAAACTTTGTGAAAAACTCTAACAGCCCGCGGCCAGATTGACCTGTCTTTTCCAAAAATGTCACAGCGGCCTGATCGGCGCTGCTCTCTTGCACACGCGTGAATGTGAAGTAGCTCAGTAGTGCAAATTGTTGTGAGCTGGCGAGCAAAGCGGCACCCGCGTCTGGTGCCCCCGCAGCAATGGCGATAAGTCCAAGCGCTATGGTCACATAAGCAGGGCGCATGGCGGCACGGATATTGGCATCGGATCGCGCCAAATGTCCGCCAGAAATATGCCCAGTTTCATGGGCAATCACGCCTTTAAGTTGATTAGGCGTCGCGGTCTCCATGATGAGGCCGGTGTGGAGAAAGACGTTTTGGCCGTTTGTGACGAACGCATTCAGAGACCGGTCGCCCACTAAATAGATTTTGACGTCCTTTGAATTAAGGCCAGCGGCAACAAAAATCGGGTCAGAATAATAGCGCAATGTTGCTTCAATTTCAGCATCTCTTACCAAAGACTGGGCTGCTGAAATACTTGGGCCCAGAATTGCCGCCAGCACGAGTGGCGTCGCTATCGCGCAGCGCCTCAACCAAGTCGCTATTCTAAATGAACTACATTTGCGAGCGGGAATTTTCAACAATGTGCTCTATCCTTGCAGGGGACAATTAGCCGATCAGAACGTCTCACTACTTTCTCGTACCATTCCGGCAATTTCACGGCGAGCGGCTAAATGTTGGCAGCCGCTCGCTGTGATAATTGCAAAGCGCTTTAGGCGTCGCCAGCACCAAACAGCTTTTTGGCATTGCGTGACCACCAACCGCTTCGTTTTGGTCCCTCTTCGGCGGCTTCAGCTGAAGCAGCAATACTGGCCGAAGGTTCGGCGACATTTGCTTCTGCTACAGTTTCGTCCGCAGCAATCTCGACATCACCTGTTGTTATCAGTGTTGCGTCAACAGCAGCTTCTGACGCACCATCCGATGGTGCTTCAAGCGCTACGTCGTCTGTTTTCTTTTTACGAACGGGTCGTTTGCGCTTTGGCGGCGGGGTTGGTTCAGGAAGGTCTTCGAGTGCTTGGACTTCATCGCTTGCTAAGGCCACATTTTCCACAATGGTTTCCATTCCTGGGACCGCTGAAACTGCCTCGCTTACAATAGTATCATCCGTCACGTCATCACCTTCTAAGGGTGTTTCAAGCGCGGTTTCAGGTGCATCATCGTCACCACTTTCTGTGCGAGCAGCTTCGCCTTCGCGTCTGCGGCGACCGCCGCGACGGCCGCGACGACGGCGACGGCGCGCTTGGGCCTCTGCGGCTGTTTCGCCTTCAGGCGCGCCTTCATCGTCACCCTCGCCGCCGCTAGCGCCAACTTCATCGTCGCTCATGACAGCATCGCCAACACTGCTCTCAGATGTATCAGAGGAGTTGCTCGCAGTGGTTTCATCGCGGCGACCACGGCGACGGCGACGGCGGCGTTTGTTGCCATTGCTGTCATCCTCTTCATCA
>JAYSRI010000117.1:0-1936 GCA_043721175.1 Alphaproteobacteria bacterium | reverse complement strand
GGCGGTTGGAACGGATCGGCGTAAAGCCGCTTGGGTTTGTCGCGAACGACTATGCCATTTCCGTTTGGGGCCTTGACGACATGTCTGGCTTAGATTTTGCCGCTTTGTTTGACCAGGACATGCTCGGCGATGATCTGGATGCGTGGCTTGCTGAAAGCATGCTGATGAAACGAGCCTTCAGGACATGCGCGGTTATCGCGGGCCTCATTGAGAGGCGGTTTCCAGGCCAAGAGAAATCCGGCCGACAGGTGACCTTTTCCTCGGACTTGATTTACGACGTTTTGCGATCTCACGAGCCCGACCACATCCTCATCCAGGCCGCGTGGGCAGATGCAGGAGAAGGTTTGCTTGATATTCACCGACTGGGAGACTTGCTCGCCCGCGTCAAAAGCCAATTGCGCATCAACAGGCTTGACCACGTGTCGCCTTTCGCTGTTCCCATCATGCTGGAGATCGGTAAGGTTCCTGTGGCCGGCGCGGCGCACGAAGCAATCTTGGCGGAGGCCGAAGGCGATCTTATCAGCGACGCGATGGCAGGGTCACGCGCATAAAAAAGCCCCGGCGACCGCTCGCCGGGGCTCTCATTCTCTAAAGTGCGTGTCGCTTATTCGCGATCGCCCAAGAGGGACATCAACATCTGAAAGAGGTTGATGAAGTTCAGATACAAGCTAAGCGCGCCGAAACTTGTTGCGACGCTGAGTGCTGTAGCGTTCCCGCCAAGCTCGTAATAGGTGAACTTTAAGCGTTGGGTATCAAACGCGATCAACCCTGAGAAAACCAGCACGCCAATGGCGCTGATCGCAAATTGCAAAGCAGACGAGGCCAAGAAAATGTTCACAACCGAAGCAATGATCAATCCGAACATGCCCATGATCAGAAATGAACCAAAACCGGTCAGGTCTTTTTTCGTGGTGTATCCCCAAAGCGAAAGCGCACCGAACGCCGCGGCTGTAATGAAGAATACGCGTGCGACGCTTTCGCCTGTGTAGCGAAGGCCGACCGCGCCAAGGCTCGCACCAATCAGCACGACAATGGTCCAGTACAAGAAACTAGCGCCGGTCGCGCTTGGGTTCTTCATTCCAAACATGGAGCCAAGCAGAATTACCATCGGCGCGAAGGCGACGACCATTCCCATCATCGTGTATCCGCCATTGGCGGTAAACAGCATGTCGCGGACGGGGCCATATTGCGACGTAATCATCGCCAGAACACCAGAAATCACGAGGCCGAGGCCCATTTTCTGATAAATTCCAAGCATAAAGGCGCGAAGGCCGGCATCCACCGCCATGTCCATCGGACGGGCAGATGGGAACCCCCTCGACTGGGCGTTTTGGAAGTCGTTCATCGAATTTTGTCCTTCGAGTGTTCGCGAGCATATCCCACGATAGCGAGCAATATCGTGCTTCGGTGGCATTTCTGCAATGGCAACAATGCGCACATCTTTGTGTGGTTAATCGCAGATTCAAATCTGCGTCGGCACATCTCTTGCTCCCTCGTGAGGGGAACCGTTTGGGCTGTATCAGCCTGATACGCGAGGGATGCACTTTATGGCCAATGATATTGATCTTTACGTCGGAAAACGCCTGCGCCGCCGCCGCCGCTTAATGGGCATGACCCAGCAACAATTGGCAGATATGGTTGGCATCCGCTTTCAGCAAATTCAAAAATATGAATGTGGCGCAAACCGGATTACCGCAAGCCGATTGTTCGAACTGTCTGGCGCCCTCTCCATTCCAGTGCAGTATTTTTATGAAGGCTTGCCAGCCATTCGTGCGGCCAATGAACCCGCTGCCAACGATCACGATGACATTGGTCCAGAGGTCTTCCGCCAGAAAGAAACCATGGAACTCGTTCGCGCTTATTATCGTCTTGGCGAGCGTCCACGCCGCCGCCTGCTTGATCTCGCCAAAGCTCTTGAAGACGACAATTCAAACGT
>JAYSRI010000116.1:0-4817 GCA_043721175.1 Alphaproteobacteria bacterium | reverse complement strand
GGGCGATGACCGAGCGCGGACGCAAAGACGTCACACGCGATGCCAACCATTTTACTGTCGGGCCCAGTTCACTGCGTTGGGAAAATGGCAGCCTGATTGCCAACATTGATGAAATAACCGTGCCAATTCCGTCTCGCTTAAGGGGCGAAATACGTTTGACGCCTCAAGTCTGCACTAATGCGCAGGTCCTTTTGGAACCAAGGGGCCGGCACATTTGGAAACCATTAGCACCGCGCGCACGTGTAGAGCTCACCTTTGTGGAACCAGATTTGGCTTGGTCGGGCGAGGGCTATTTTGACAGCAATAGCGGCAATGAACCGTTAGAGCGGGCGTTTCAAAGCTGGCACTGGGGCCGGGCACACCGCGCACAAGACTTGATGTTGTTTTACGATGTAGTTCTGCGTGCAGGGAAGCAGAAACAAATGGCTCTGCAAGTTGATCCCCAAGGTAGTGTCACTCAAATTGAAAGCCCACCCACAAAGCCTTTGCCCTCAACCTTTTGGCGGATTGATCGGAATGCGTGGGCTGATGAAGGGGCAAAAGTTAGCGTTAAAAAGACGCTTGAAGATGCCCCGTTCTACGCGCGCTCGGCGCTGAACACGCGCCTGTTTGGGCAAAGCGCGTTAATGATGCACGAAAGCCTTAATCTGGATCGCTTGAAAAGCCCGATTGTGCGCGCGATGCTACCGTTTCGAATGCCGCGCCGCTTCTTCTAGTTCATACTTTTCCGCACGCGCTTTTGCTTTTGCGTCTTCTTTGGCACTTTGCTCTGGTGTCAGCTTCCAGATTTCATAGAGACCAAACCCGATCACAGTGCCCGAGAACAGCGCCATCTCGGCAAAAAACAATGCATTTGTACTGATCATCGCAGTCGCTCCTGTCTGTCACGTTGCTCGAGGTCTGCAAATAGATCTAGCACCCAATTGATATCGTCGCGCACACTTGGGGAGGGCTTTGAAACGGATACGTCTCGAAGCGGCTCATTGACAATCGCGGCTACCAGCGCGCGCGAAACGCCGTCTTGAATTGGCAATATCGCTTTGGGGGTTGGCCTTGCGGCTCGTTGCATCGCGGCCCCCACCAGCCAAGCCTTGCGCGATGCACTTGTCCGTGCACGCTCCGTAATCGAATCGTATTTTTGCTTGGCAACCACCGCACCAATCTCGGCATAAAGCAAACGCGCCGCAAAAATAGCGGGCCTCACGGTTGATGGCAGGCGCGCAATAGCTTGGTCGGCGCGTTTATAAAGTGCATCCGCGCGTGTTAGCAGACGCTTTGTCATTTCCCCGATTTCAGGCTCATACATCGGGCAAGCTAACCAGCTATCAGGGTCAATACCATGCTCGGACATCCAGTCTCTGGGTATGTAAAGACGGTTGTTGAGCGCATCCTCGCCTATGTCACGTGCAATATTGGTCAGTTGCATCGCCACACCCAGATCGCAGGCCCGCTCAACCATCTGCGGGCTACGAACACCCATCAAGGCGCACATCATGGCGCCAACTGATCCCGCAACCCGCTCACCATAGGCCTCTACATCGGACAAACTATTGTAAGTGCGGCCCGCAACATCCCACTCAAATCCCTCCATGAGCGCATCGAACAAAGCGCGCGGAATTCCATAGCGAATAACCGTATCGGCTAAGCATCGGTCGGCAGCTTCATCTTCAGGATTGCCGCCATAAACAGCGTCCAGACGCGTGCGCAGTCGCGCGACAGCACCGCCGCGCCCATTTCCGATATCGACGGCATCATCAGATAAACGACAAAAGCCATAAAGCGCATAAGCCCCGATGCGAATTTGTTCTGGCAAGACCAGCGAGGCAGCATAGAAAGTACGAGAGCCGGTCTTGATCGATTCGCGACACACCGCCCGATCCTGCTCGCTTGCAAAATTTCCTCGGTTGAAACTTGCATCTGCAGCAGATTGATCATCTGGATGATTGAAACTGTAAATCGTCGCAGCTGACACTCGTCTTGACCCTTGTTGCCTGCTTGGTCCCAAAAGCGCGACGCAAATCAGCATTTTAGCTAAACATGGACGCCGCTTTCACACAAGTGAGCTGTGATGTTTTGGTGATTGCAAAATGTCGCTTGATAGCAGGCCATAGAGCACATGATCTTGCCACAGATCATTGATGCGCAAGTATCCCCGCGCGTACCCCTCTTCAACAAAGCCCAGACTTTCTAACAAGCCACGTGACCTGAAATTACTGGGCACACAGGCGGCTTGGACGCGGTGCAATTGCAAGCCGTCAAACGCATGAGCGACGACGGCTCGAACTGCGTTTCGAGTGTGGCCTTGGCGGGCAAATGGCTTACCAACCCAGTAGCCAATGGTGCAATCTTGAGCTACTCCGCGCCTTATGTTGGAGATGTTGATGCCACCCAAAAGTGCATTGTCGCTTGACCGAAAAATAAAGAATGGTGCGGAAAGGCCGAGCTTGGCATCGTGCTGCCAGCCTTGCAGACGCCAATAGTAGCAAGCGCGGCTGAGTTCATCGACACGCCATTGAGGCTCCCAAGGCACGAGCCAATCCCGACTGCCCTCACGCAATTGCGCCCAACCTTTGTAGTCGTTTTTGTGTGGCGCGCGCAAATAAATGCCGGCCTCTTCTAGGCGAGGACGCTCATCGGCAACATTGGGCAAACGCAAAAATGCCAAGGGATACTGCTCTAAATACGGGCTGCAAGTGATCTGACAGAACGGGGCGGTTTGTGCAATTGAAAGATTTAAGTTGTGTCATGAAATGCTGTCACCACCCATCAAGCGCCGCGCTCCATTTCGCGGGCGATGATGACGCGCATCACTTCGTTGGCACCTTCCAATATTTGATGAACCCGCAAGTCCCGCACAATGCGCTCAACCTGGTAATCGCGCAGATAGCCATATCCACCATGAATTTGCAGGGCATCATTGGCGACATTAAAGCCGGTGTCAGTGACCAAACGCTTCGCCATTGCACACAATTTGGTTGCACTAGGACTACCCGCGTCAAGAGCAGCTGCCGCGTGACGCAAGAAAACGCGGGCCGCTTCTAGCTCCGTTGCCATATCGGCCAGTTTGAACTGAGTGGCTTGAAACTCCCACAGGGCTTTGCCAAATTGCTGACGGTCGTGTGCGTAAGCAAAAGCACGATCAAGCGCGTCGCTGGCCCCGCCGACCGAACACGCCGCAATGTTCAGACGTCCGCCGTCAAGGCCTTTCATTGCAAAACTAAAGCCCTGCCCTTCTTCTCCGATCAGATTGGCAACCGGCACGCGGCAATTGTCGAACATCACTTGGGCAGTAGGCTGCGCGTGCCAGCCCATTTTTTTCTCTGGCTTTCCAAAAGACAGACCTAGCGTGTCCTTCTCGACAACAATGGTAGATATGCCCTTTGGTCCCGGCCCGCCTGTACGCACCATCACCACATACAGGTCCGAGAACCCAGCGCCGGAAATAAACGCTTTGGTGCCGTTGAGCACATAGTGATCCCCGTGGCGGCGCGCATGAGTTGCCAGCGATCCAGCGTCTGATCCAGCACTAGGTTCAGTCAAACAATAGCTGGCGATCAGCTCCATCGGCGTCAATCGTGGCAACCATTTTTGCCGCTGATCCTCATTGCCAAACGTGTCAATCATCCAACTCGCCATATTGTGGATCGATACAAAAGCGGCGTGGGAAACATCTCCGCGCGATAGTTCTTCAAATATAATGGCAGCATCAAGCCGCGACAGGCCTGACCCGCCGACGTCTTCGCGCACATAAATGCCGGCAAAGCCAAGGGCGGCCATGTCAACCAATGTTGCGCGGTCAAGCGTCCCAGCTTCTTCCCATTCCATCGCGAATGGTGCCAGTCGCTTGGTTGCAAATGCGCGTGCAGTGTCGGCAATAAGGATTTGGTCGTGGGTCAGGTTGTGGGTCATGAATATATGTGTCCGTATTGGCCGATAAGTTACTAAAGGATCAGTAGCCGACGTTTCAAAATTGTAATAACATCCCTGCGCCCATCCAAAACTGCCGCAACTAGAACTTGACCGCCGTCGATACGATAGAAAATACGATAAGGTTTCCAAATAATTTGGCGGTATTGATCCCTACCTAAGTCACTCAGTTCACGGGGGACATTGCCTCGTTCCGGCAAAATTTCAAGCGATTGAACGTGCACTACCAGTTCGTCAACCCAGTGATTTGCCGCTTGGAGTGAGTTTGTTGCCCGAATACTGGCGTAAATTTGACTTACATCGTCTTGCGCGCCTCGAGTTAGTTGCGCTGGGTATCGAATTTGGCTCAAGTTATTTTACCCGTGGCTTTCAAACTTTCCAAGAATTCAACGGCGGGGACAGTGCGGCCCTGCACGATATCCTCGTCTCCCATTGCCAAAATCTTCATTAAAGCAAGTGTCTCCTGAATAGCTTCGTAGCTAACAACGTCTTGCAGAACTGCCTTTGCCTCACCGTTTTGAGTGATGATCATCGGTTCTCCGGTTTCGGCTAGGTCAATCAGAATCTGAGCTGCATTGGCCTTCACATAACTAATTGGTTTGATTTGAGTTGAATAGCGCATCGGAACCTCCATGGATAACTAAATTCAGTTCGAAAATAGTTCGAATTTGGGCTTAGGTCAAACAAATTCGTGCGCTGATCGGCACAGCCCATAAACTCTAGCGGCAACGCTTCGGTAGAGATAGAATGCAAGCATGACCACACAACTTCCCCAAGTCGCATTCCCCGCAACGCGCATGCGCCGCAATCGGCTCACTGATTGGAAACGGCGTTTAACACGGCAGAACGAGTTGAGCGTTAACGACTTGATTCTGGCTATCGTTGTTCAT
>JAYSRI010000115.1:0-4831 GCA_043721175.1 Alphaproteobacteria bacterium | reverse complement strand
ATACAGTTGCGGCGCAGGCGGCGGCTCCGGCTAAAGAGGCTGAAGTTGTTATTGTGACCGGTTCGCGGATTGCCACCGCTGGCAACCGGACAATTTCGCCAGTACGGGTTATCGACGCTGACACCATCCGCGCAACGGGTGAAGTGAACATTGACGAAATTCTGAAAACTCAAAACCAGTTCTTGCCGTCCAATGGCGCGACTACTAATCCGACTTTGCTCGAATCGCACGGCGCCTCGACGCTGGACTTGCGTGGTATTGGCCAAAACCGCACATTGGTATTGGTCAACGGCCAGCGCGCGACACCAAACGGCTTCCGTAACTCAGCCGACGTTAATACCATTCCATCGGCAATGATCGCACGGATTGAAACGCTAACTGGTGGCGCTGCGGCCGTTTACGGTGCGGATGCTGTTTCTGGCGTCGTCAACTATATTTTGCGCGATAAATACGAAGGCATCGAGGTTACTGCGACTGGTAACACGTCAGAGCAAGGTGACGCGCAAAGCTACAGCGTCGGTATTACTGGCGGGATGAGTTTCCTGAATGATAGAGGGAACATTGTTCTCCATGCTGGTTACACCGATCGTGGCGGCTTGACCCGCGAAAGCCGTTCGTGGGCCATTCCAGAGCTCAACGATGCTGGTCTGTTTTTGCAACAGTTTCCAACTGAAGGCGGCAACTTCACGCGCTGGGCCAGCCCAACCGCCGCTCCTAATGGCGCTGCATTGCCAACGTTTGCTTTCTCACCGACTGGCAGTTTATTGGCCGCGCCAACAGCTTTCCAGAATGATACCTTTACCCGCTTTGAAGCATTTCAAAACCCGAATGACCGTTTGAACTTCTCAGTCTTTGGCAAGTTTGAGATTGCGCCTTTTGCTGAGGTCTACCTCCGTGCGAATTACTCAAGGGTCAACAATGTCAGCCAGCAAGTGCCCGTCCGTACGAACGGCAACACAGCCTTGAACTTTGGGGCGACGCTTCAGATCCAAGACGTTCTGGTTCAACGCAACAACCCATTTATCACACCAGCCATTCGTGCGATCTTGGAGCCAGCTGGCGGCACTGCACTCTGGAACCTAAATTCAACTGGCACGGCACTTGGAACTGATGCAGCGCGTTTCCGCGTTGCCAAAACGCTTACAGAGCTTGGTCCAATCATCGACACGACTGAGCGGACGATGCAACAAATTGTGGTCGGTGTTCGTGGCGACATCACGCCGACGATTAAGTATGATCTGGCCTATGTGACTGGCAAGAACGTTGAAGAACTCACACGTAATGGGTGGGGTTCTGATACGCGCTTCCGTCAAGCGACCAATGTTGTCAGCAACAATGGAACGGCCGCTTGCGCCAATCCGTCCAATGGTTGTGTGCCTTTCAATATCTTTGGCCCGCAAGCGGCAAGTGCGGCTGCAGTTGCTTGGATCTATGGCGATCCAAATGAGCTGTTCAACAAGCGTAACCGTCACCAAGACGTATTGTCTCTGGTTGTATCGGGCGACACAACGGGCTTCTTCAAACTACCTGGCGGCCCGATTGGTTGGGCAGTTGGTGCTGAAAACCGTAAGGAATTCGGCAATTCATTCTTTGGCCAACGCGCTGCCACACGTGACACGCTTCATACTCAAGGCGCACGTGGAGATCTGGTCGCCGACTTTGAACTGACCGAATATTATGGCGAGTTGAAATTGCCAGTGCTGGCTGAATTGCCATTCGTCAAAGAACTCGACATTGAATTGGCAGGTCGCGCCAGCCAACATTCCCGCTCGGGCGATTACGAGACTTGGAAGATTGGCCTGAACTGGGCAATCAACGATACATTCCGTTTGCGCGGCTCCAAACAGGCTGTTGTTCGTGGGCCAAACATCGGTGAGTTCTTTGGTGCAGCAGTTGCAGCTCCGATCACCGGCACAGGCCGCCCGACAGAATATTGCTCAGATCCGGTGCGCTACAACATTCCAATCGCTCTTTGCCAAGCAACCGGTGCGGGGCCAATCGGCTCCGTGACATTGGTTGGCGGTGTTCCTTTGATCGACAACGCGGTGGCGATCCAAGGTGGTGGCGAAGCAATCAAGCCCGAGTCAGGCGAGACCTTTACCTACGGCATGGTCTTCACGCCACAATTCTTGCCAGGATTCTCGGCAATCGTGGACTATTATTCGATTCAGATCGACGATGCGATTGGCACAATTACACCGATCCAGTTGATGGATTCTTGCTACCTCGTTCTGCAAGATGCCAATAGTTCATTGTGCAAGAAGATCACGCGCAACTCTTCTGGTGCTGTGGTCCAATTCGACCAACGCGATACTAACCTCACACTCTTAAAAACATCAGGCATCGATTTCTCAATGCTTTATTCGGCGCGGATGCCAGCCGGTCTGCCGGGCGACCGGATCAATATCTCGCTTAACGGCGGTATTGTTGATACGTTTGTTCGCTTGTTGTTCCCTGCAGACAACGTGTTTGATTGCGCAGGCAAATTTGGTGGTGGTGCTTGTTCAGACGCCGGTACAGGTATTCGTGCGATCCCCGAATTCCGTTCCAGTTTGAATGTTGCGTGGACAGACGGCCCTCTGACGTTGCGCGGCTCATGGCGCTATACTGGCGAAGTAGACTCGCTGATTGGTCGCGTTCCTCAGTCACAGTGGCGCAACGTTGCGGCAAACCAAAACGAAGTGCAACACATTGATGCGTGGGATTATTTCGATCTTGGTGCAAGCTATACGGTGAACTCAAACTTGCGCATCAGCGGCACCATCAACAACGTGTTTGACAAATTGCCGCCAATCTTGCGCTCGGCCCAACAAGACGCCAACACTTTGCCAAACCAGTATGACATTGTTGGTCGCCGTTATGGCATCAACATCGTTTGGAAGATGTAAGTCGTCCTTTCTTTGATCAAAGAAAAGCCACTCAGCAAGCGCTGGGTGGCTTTTTTATTGACGGGAAATCACGAGGCTTTTTGAAGGGGATGCGTGATCGCATCGCGCTGTGGGGCTCCTACCAACGGCGCAATGCATTGACGCGGTTACTACTCTCCAGAATGCGGCGGAACGCGACTTACCAAAGTCGCTTTGCGTGCACACGCATTTGGTAGAAATGATTTGCCAACAATTATAGGGCGACTTTGGTAAGTCGCGTTTCAAGGTTATCAAATGATCATCGGTCCATTCATAGGCATCTTGCATCGTGATCTGCAAGGATCAGTTATCGCCTCACCAATGGTAAACTTAATCCCGGTGCACCAAAAGCAAAGCTGGCGTGGCTGCGGGTGAATAACTTTGCCGGGCGGCCACCGGTGTCTTGCAACATGGCACCTGTCGCGACGACGAGGCCAGAGTTTTCCAGCGTGCGGCGAAAATTCTGCTTGTGCAGGCGAACCCCGCACACCCGCTCAACCAGCTCTTGCAAAGCGCTGAGTGTGAATACAGGTGGTGCCAAATCAAAAATGATCGGCCGATAAAGGATTTTCGCGCGCAAACGTCCAATGGCAGTGGCCAAAATCCGCCTATGATCGGACACCAGCGCTTGCCCCGACAACGGTAGCTTCGCGTTCGTTGTCGTTGCTTGGTGCCCTTGATCCCTCCCGGCCTCATCAACCAATTCAGCTTCGTACAATAATTCATAGCGTTCCAGCACGCGCGATTCTTGCCATGGTGCGCCGCCTAGGCCAAACGCACTGGCAATCCGGTCACGGGTGGCATCTTCTTTTGCCCAAGCCAACAACGCAGGAATAATCATAGCAGCGGCACGTTGACCGGCGTCGCTTTGATGATCCTCCCAGGGAAAATATTGATACCAGTCAGTCCAAAGGCCTGCCCGTTTTGCGCCCCCCGCCACATCGCCTGCCAGTGCCAAATAACTCACGGAAACAACGCGGGCACCGTCGTGAAGTTTAGTAGCGGGAGCTTCGCGGCCACGATCACCAAACGTATAAAGCTGCTCGACATAGCCAAGCGCAAATCCGGTTTGCGCCGTCACAAAATCACGCACTGCCAGCTCGAATGTGCGATGCCCCACCGGATCAAAGCTCCCAAACGGCAAGCCAAGCGCTCCGCCGCGCTGTGTGAGCAAAACTTCAGGCCCAGTCTCGCTTGCCGCGACCACCACGGCGGACAGGCCGATGACAACGCGGGGATGTAAGGTCATGGCGACGGGTTCCACGTGGCGGGCAACTCAAACGGGGTGCCTTCCCAGCAGTCTTCGCCTCGATCAATGGCGTCAATCGCATCAACCATAGCCCCATTTCGGCCTAACATATCATCAGCGATACTGATTAAAAGGCGATTGGGGGTTGCGGTGGGCGACAAAGTCCGGATCATATTGGCAATGCGGGCAGGGGGCGTGTCGGGGTTTGTCATGCAATTGATCATAAAAGCGCTGGCTGTTGACCTCGACACGCCAGCCCAACAATGGATCAACAAAGGTAAAGTGGTGTCCCACAATCGCCCATGTTCCAAAATACTGGCAACATGGGCTTCCTTTGGAGTAACGAGGCCATCTTGAAGTCCGTTGATATCGTTGACGCCTACTTTCAAATGTCGGTTGGGTGTTACACCTTCAGGCGTAGCAATCATTGTTGCAGGGTCAAGCAAGGTTATGAGCCCCCATGGCTTTAGTCGCGCGACGCTGGTTGGAACTAAAGCCAAGGAACAAACGGCAAGGAGTGGCATGAAACGGCTTTCTGTTAGCTGGCAGCGTCAATCTGAGCGATGAGAACGTTGTGGCGTGCGACATACTCTTTTTGAGCGCGTGGGGCGGACCACGGTTCAATTTTGATTTGCAACCCATTGGGTGGCGCGCCAAAAAGAGTGAGTGATTCTGT
>JAYSRI010000114.1:0-4832 GCA_043721175.1 Alphaproteobacteria bacterium | reverse complement strand
AAAATGAATTCTGATTGAATGCCCTTGGGCAATCATACATGCTCGCACGCAACTTTGGCGGGTACTGAACATATCCGCCCCCGGCTTTGTTTGGTGTCCGTCAATTTTCCAGCTGACATTCATAACAATTTCAACATTTGAGCGTATCATAGCGCCATGAAACAGCTGCTTCCACTCGCACTGATCGCGCTCACACTGACAGGTTGTGCCACATCCGGCACCCCGCCTAGCAACACAGCTGATGCTTGTTCCATCCTTGACGAGAAGCGAGGCTGGGAGAACCATGTGTTTGAGGCAGCGCGCAAGTGGGATGTCACTCCCGGCGTTATTCTTGCTTTTATGCGCCAAGAAAGTGGCTTTCGCCGTGATGCGAGGCCCGTTGATCGCAGCGGCAACCGCTTGTCATCAGCTTACGGCTACTCCCAAGCTCTAGACGGAACTTGGGCACAATATGAGCGCACTCAAGGCGGCGGCAAGCGCAAAAGTTTCGAAGATTCCGCGGACTTTATTGGCTGGTATCTTGATCACATTGCCGGCCAAACCGGCATCCAAAAATCCGATCCGCGCAGTCTCTATTTGGCTTATCACGAGGGTCCAGCCGGATTTCGACGCGGCTCCTACAACGGCAAGGCATGGCTCGGCGATGTTGCGGGCCGCGTCGCGTCCCAATCTTCAACTTATGACGGGCAATTGCGGCGCTGCGAAGGACGACAAATGCGGCGCTTAGCGCGAAACTGAGAGGTTGCCTCTTTCGTGTCCAAACGCACACAAGCCCAAAGACCACATAGTTTACTGCCTAAAATAATCGAAGAATCTGTCCAAAAACCGGGTTGACTTTACAAGCAGCTGCGCTGTGTTCGGGAAATAACTGATCCCTATTACACCAAATTAAGCCATGGAAACATCAATCATGCGCTCTCGACAGCCGACTTTGTCCGCTTACTCAGCCGCGACTGCCATAGGCGGTGTCACGTCTGTCACAGTCCCGCCCGCCACCAACAGCATCCGATCAGCCCCTTCAATCGCCGCTTCACGATGGGCGACGAAGATGCGGGTGCAGGTAAGGCTGCGTAGCGTCTCCGCCACTTTTCGCTCTGTCTCAGGATCAAGGTTGGCAGTGCCTTCATCTAAGAACAAGATCGTCGGGTCACGGTAGAGCGCGCGTGCGAGCAATACCCGTTGTTGCTGCCCGCCGGACAAAGTGCTACCCAAATCGCCGACCAGAGTCTGGAGGCCCATGGGCATCGCCATGATGTCATCGCGCACATGGGCCTGTGCCAAACACGCCTCAATCTTCTCCATATCCAAGTCGGCGTCAAAGAAACCGACATTGTCAGCGATAGTGCCGGCGAACAGGCGATCATCCTGCATCACCGCCCCAATGCGATGACGGAAGGTGCGCAGGCCAAATTGCTTGAGTGGCACGCCCTCAACCAATACTTGCCCATCCGTTGCGTCAAGCAAACCAAGCACTACTTTTAGTAATGTCGTCTTGCCCCCACCAGACGGACCAATGATGGCGACAAACTGCCCCGGTTCTACGCTGAAATTCACGTCCTGAAACACCAAAGGCTCATGCGTCGCATAGCGAAACGACAGCTTATCCGCCCCGATCCGCCCCTCAAACAAGCGGCCTTCTTGCAAGGGTTCATCGACGCCCATTTCGGGGTCTTCATGCACCACATCGGCGAGGCGTTCTAAATGCAGCTCTAGCGTCTTCCACTGAAAGAATAACCCGATTAGGCCAGACAATGCGCCTGAAAACTGCCCCGCATAGCTCTGAAACGCCATCAACATGCCAAGGCTCAGCGTGCCGTCAATCACTTGCTTGGCTCCCAGCCACCACACTAAAATGCCCTGCAAGCCCGTGACAATGCCAAGCCCTGCCCCACCCCACAGGCCAACGCGCTGCATAGTGACGGTGTTGTTGATGCTGGCGGCGGTATCGTTTTGCCATTGGCTGACGCGGTCGCGTTCTTTGCCAAACAGCTTGAATGTACGCGCCCCGCGCAGTGTCTCCATAAAGGTAGTGGAGGCCACCGCACCAAGGCTGATGCCCTCATCGGTCTTGCGCCGCACCCACGGAAACGTCACCGCTTGCACCACAAACGGGATCACAAGACTGGCGACCACACAACCAAATAGCAAAGGCGAATACAGCACTGCCATCGTGCCCCCGACCAACAGCATCAGCACGTTCAATGTGGCACCTATCGGCACGCTGGTCAGGAAACCTTGCACAGGACCAAGTGAGCCAAAGCGGCTCATAATATCGCCAATATGGCGCTTCTCAAACCAGCTAACAGGCAGCCGCAACGCATGGCGCAAGAGATTACTTTGCATCTGAAACGAGAGTTGTGTGCCCAAATACATGCCGACAAAGCCCTGTATCAAGCCAATCCCCGTCTGAATCAGCATCAGGATAATCATCCCCATGCCAATCGTAGATAGCAAGTCCATGTCGCCCTTATTGATCGCATCATCAATAATCATCTGGTTCAGCATTGGCGACAACACGCCAAACACTTGCATGACAAGCGCCAAGGCAAACAGCTGAAGGATCGGACCGCGCAGGCCGCTCATGCTGCTCCACAGGTCACTCATGCGCACACGGTCAATGTGCTTTTTCTTGATAAAGCCAGGGGTGGGCGTCAGTTCCAAAGCCACCCCTGTAAAGGCGCGATTGATCTCCGCCGGGGCCACTTTGCGCACGCCGCGCGCCGGATCATGAATGATCGCCCAAATCCCGCCCGCCCCCCGCCACGCCTTTTTCAACACCACATAGTGCGCCAGGTTCCAGTGCAGCACGCACGGTGGCTTAAGGCTGCATAACTCCTCCACCTCCAACCGCAATGGCCGCCCCACCATGCCCAGCCCATCGGCCATATCCATCACGCTTTTCAGGGTGGTGCCTTTGAGGCTAGCGCTAAACTTGCGGCGCAAATCGCTGAGTGTATGGCGCTGCCCATGACCCGCCGCCACCATCGCCAAACATGCCAACCCACACTCCGCCGCCTCGGCCTGCAAGATCATCGGCAGCTTGTCGGAATGGAACAAGCGCGGGAACCAGTCAGCGGTTTCAGTCATGCCTTATCCTCGCCCCGCGCAGCGGGGGAGGTGGCGCGAAGCGCCGGAGGGGGTACTTTGCTCCAAGCAACGCGCACTCAGACAGAAAGCCCCCTCAGTCTGCTGCGCAGCCAGCTCCCCCGCTGCGCAGGGGAGCACAAGAAAACATTGAGCCAAATCCGTTCCTATCCTCGCCCCGCGCAGCGAGGGAGGTGCCCCGAAGGGGCGGAGGGGGGGTATTTCCGCAACGCCAACTTCATCAATACTTACCCCCACGCACCCCTCCAGTCCCTGTATACAATCCAGCAAAGGATATACCTAATATTCAGCTGCAAATAAATGCAGTGACCCAACGGAATACACCTTGACAGATCACCCCCCCCCGCGTCAATCATGTGACTGTCCAAATGTGTTGATGCAATATTGTGTTGCAAAAATTTGACACAAATGAGTGGACAGGGAGAATTGAAAATGCGTGCATTGACGATGGATGAGGTTGGGTTTGTTAGTGGGGGAACCACGCCAAATAATAACTCTGATTGCCCTACATATATACCGCCTTCTGGGCCGGGTGAATTGGGTTTATTTAGCAATATTGGCAAGTGGTTAAAGGGCTGCTTAGACTCCGTGATTGATGGCCTTCCAGATGGATTAGGCTGGTTTGACTCAAAGACAGGTGGTGACGGGCCATGCTATGATTCCGACGGAAATGTGGTCCGAAACGCGAACGGTGATCCATTGTTGAAATGCGTCAGTAACACTGGCGGTGTACATTTTACTTGGGGTCACTGAATTTAGGTCTAGTGGTGGTGTTCACAGGATACTTCGGGCACCACCATTATCTTTACGTTGAGAGTTCGAGCCATGTTGAGGAGGAGTTACAAAATTCGGTCGACATTATTGGGAATTTTGTTCTCGGCCATTGCGACTATCTCTTGCGCTGAATTACTATCAAAAGGCATCACTGATAGATTAAATATTGTCTCGCCGCTGCCTGAGTACTTATGTACGGTAAGTAATAACAATTTGACAATGGAATACTATATCTCCAACTTATCAAAAGGATGTGACGATTTCAACGTCCTATTTTTTCCTGGCGGCCCAGGGGCGGCAGTTAGCAGATATGAATTCACAACAATTTCACGCACATTGCCACTGGAGAACATCGCGTTTGTAAACCTTCTAGGCACAGGCGGATCAGATGACCCTACAACTAACGCTAAATATTTATCAGAGAACCTTAGTTTGACGCAAAGTCTTTTGGAAAAAGCCAATTCTAGAAATATTACACTTATTGGGTATAGCTGGGGTGCAATGTTTGTAACGCTCATTGCAAATAGGTTTGGCGATAAAATTTCGAAGATAGTTCTCTTAAGTCCTGGGCCACTTCAGTTGGCCAAATTAAGGAAATGTGGTTCAAATGAATCCACAACTCCGAGTAAAGTTAAAAATTTAGAATGTTATGGTATAGAGCAACATTTTGCGCAGAATGTAGTTTTTCACAATTGGCTTGTTAGAGTGAGGATACTGTCTTTCCGTATTGTTGACCTATTTTCCCGTTCGTACAAAGGTGAATCTAAAATAAATGATAGTTATCGAGTCTATGTTGGGCCACTTCAACAAGTAGCAAATGTAAATCTGTCAGATCAATTTGTAACAACAACACGGCTTCATCCTGATTGGAATCAGCAAGTCATGCTCTTGTACGGCTCAAATGACAATATTTCGAATTCCGAACGGCTTGGATATTCAACAATCTTCCCGAA
>JAYSRI010000113.1:0-4834 GCA_043721175.1 Alphaproteobacteria bacterium | reverse complement strand
CAATTGACACGTGCGCGACCGATCCAGTCGTGGCTACCGATGCGGCAGGCGTGGATTTTGTGCGCCCGAGTGCTATCACGAGACCTGATGCAAGCGTTGCGTTTGTTGTACCGTCGGGCAGCGTAGCGACGACGCGCTTTATGACCGCCGCGTTGCGGGCTGGTGTCGTTGTGCGCGCGATGGAGGAGCCATTTACCTTAGACGGCAAAGCCTTTCCTGCTGGCAGTTTGGTTGTGACACGGGCTGACAACACCCCTGCCCTGACGACGACACTCGACCAATTAGCCCGCACCAGCGGAGCTGTTATCACAGGCTTTGACACGTCTTGGGTTACCGCTGGCCCAAGCCTTGGATCAGCAAAAGCCGTGCGGTTGCGCAATCCCCGCATTGCAATCGCTTGGGACAATCCAGTGGATCGCTATTCCGCTGGTGCGACGCGTTATGTGCTTGAACGTAAATTTGGCGTGCCGATTACGCCAATCCGAACGCGGCGACTGGCGTCGGCTTCAATGGCTGCCTTTGACGTCATCATCATCCCTGACTCTGAGGGAGATTATGCCGCCGCTTTGGGCGAGGCCGGTGCCCGCAACTTGAAGTCTTTTGCGCGCAATGGCGGCGTTATCATTGGTTTGGGCGGGGGAACCGCATGGATGGCAGACCCGAGCGTCGATCTGGTGTCACTACGCCGCGAAAACGCAACCATCAGCGAAGCGGCGGCCAAAGCGCGCATCGCTGTTCCCAAGCCCAAAGATGGCGAAAGCACAATAGATGGCGCTAACCTAGCTGACGCAGCTGCTTATGCAAACGCGATCAACGAACCACGCCGAGACCCAACTCCCTTAGATGGGGCGCTGGTGCAAGCACAAACTGTTCCTGATCATTGGCTAACTGCCGGCCTTGCGCCAAACTTGTATTTTATGTTGATTGGATCAGACATTTATCGCCCGCTGACGCGTGATCAAGGCGATAACGTCGTGCGTTTTGCTGGCCCTAAAGATGTTGCCGTTAGCGGTGTGGTTTGGCCCGAAAACCGCGAGCAACTGGCGTTCAAGCCGGTGACAGTCGTGCAAGCCGTTGGTCGTGGCTATGTTGTGGCGTTTACGACTGACCCAACTTATCGCGGCCAAGCTGATGGTTTGGACTCCCTGCTGATCAATGCGATATATAATAGTGCTGCGCGTGCGAGGCCAATTCGATAATAGTTACGAGCGCGGTGTGATTGTCCGCGCTCGCCAGCTGCAGGGAAGGCTTTGTTAACCCTGTTTCTAAACATGATTTTTGCTTCTCTCCGTTAGAAGCAACCTCACGTTCAAAACGAGCGTTCTCCACAAAATGTGGGGGCATACAGATAATATCTGCGAGGAGGCCTAAATGGTCAGCATAAATACAAATAAAGGCGCCATGGTTGCGCTACAGTCATTGAATGCCACCAATCGTTTATTGGCAATGACCCAAAATGCGATCTCGACCGGGCTTAAAGTTGCCACGGCTAAAGATAACGGCGCAATCTGGGCAATCGCTAACAAAATGCGTTCCGATGTCTCCGCGTATGATCGCGTTGTAGAATCAAACGAAACGGCTCAAGCAAAAGTTGATGTTGCAATCTCCGCTGGCGAGAGCATCATGGAATTGCTTAACGAAATGAAGGGCAAAGCCCTCGCTGCGAGCCAAGCTGGTCTTTCAGTTCCAGCTCAGAATGCCTTAAATGCCGACTTTGTGCAATTGCGCGACCAGATCACCAGCATCACGGCCAACTCCACCTTCGATGGCGCAAATATGACAACGGGCAACCTTCCCGTAAATGCAGCGGTATCCCTTGGCGATTCAGCTGGTGGCAACGTGATTACCGTTCCTGGTGCCAACATCCAACTGGGTGGCGCTATTGTGACCGTTGCGGTTGCTTCTGACGTGACAAGTTCGGCCAATGCGACAACAGCACTTGGCCTTGTTAATGCTTCCATTACCAACCTTGGCACGCAAATGGCGACTTGGGGTGCAGGCGCAAAACGTTTGGACGCACACAAGCGATTTGTTGGCAAACTGCAAGATGCGCTTAACTCTGGCATTGGTGCGATGACTGATGCTGATTTGTCCAAAGAAAGCGCAAAACTGCAAGCGCTTCAGGTCAAGCAACAATTGGGTGTTCAAGCACTTTCAATTGCCAACGGCGCATCGCAAATCGCCTTGTCTTTGTTCCGCAACTAAGCGAGTTCTAACATCAATTAAAAATAATAACGAGACCAAATTTGGGGCTCGGACAGCAATGTCCGAGCCTTTTTTCTGGTTTGCATTAACCATAGATACAATTTTATCTACAATTAAATCAATTGCTTCGGGTGCAATTAGTTTTTCATTTACCGTCTCTCTAAACCAGTTGTTTTATGATCAAAGGTTAGTTTAAGTGACCGTAAGAAATGCGGATCCTGCTGAACGCAGGCTCAAGAAACTAGAATAGGTGGACATAGAAATGGTATCCGTAAACACAAACAACGGCGCAATGGTCGCCCTTCAATCCCTCAACAACACCAACCGTTCGTTGTCGATGACACAAAATGCGATTTCAACTGGTTTGAAAGTTGCGAGCGTGAAAGACAATGGTGCGGTTTGGGCTATCGCTAACAAATTGCGTTCAGACGTTTCGGCCTATGACCGCGTTGTTGAATCAAATGACACAGCTTCAGCACGCGTTGATGTTGCCATCTCCGCTGGCGAAAGCATCATGGAATTGCTCAACGAAATGAAGGGCAAAGCACTTGCAGGCAGCCAAGCTGGTTTATCCGCTTCTGCTTCAGCAGCTTTGAACGCTGACTTCATTCAATTGCGTGACCAAGTTACCAGCATCGTCAACAACTCCAACTTTGACGGTTCCAGCATGGTTGCTGCTGTACCTGTTGCCGCTGTATCTTTGGGCGATGCTACTGGTAACGTTTTGAACAACATCACCGTGAACGGTGCCAGTCTGGCATTGGGTGGCACAACTGTGTCGGTGACAGCAGCTCAAGTTGTCAACACGGCAGTTGCTGCAACGGCTGCATTAACCAACGTCAACGCTTCAATCGACGCACTAGGCACACAAATGGCAACTTGGGGCGCTGGCTCCAAGCGTTTGGACGCTCACAAGCGCTTTGTGTCCAAGCTGCAAGATGCATTGACCAGCGGTGTTGGTGCGATGACTGATGCTGACTTGTCAAAAGAAAGCGCGAAACTGCAAGCGCTTCAAGTCAAGCAACAATTGGGCATCCAAGCGTTGTCGATTGCCAACGGTTCTGCACAAACTGCATTGTCCTTGTTCCGCTAAGAATAACACGACAAAAAACGCTAACAATAAAAATAAGAAAAGCGGGGCTCGGACGGTATCGTCCGGGCCCTTCCCGTTTGAGCGACAGTATTATCAACGAGCCAACTAAAAGAACTGTTCGCTAAAATTGCACCAATATTTGCAGCGCATACTTGATAAGTATGCGATACTCTTATCGATGATCAGTGAGATCAGTAACTTGATACCGACGAGGACTGGAATGAGAATGCTGTCCGAACAACCCGGTGCAAAGGCGATAGATCGCCAACACCGGGGCGGTTCAAGTTGAATTTGGGAGAAGTCAGGTCAAACCCGACTTTTGAAACGCATGAACATCGAGAGCCAAAACGCCTCCATGATTCCAGCCTTGGACAAGGCTTCGCTAGTTGCCAGCCAGCTAGCGCCTAAAAGTGTGCATGAAATGGTATCGTCAACAACACGTGCGGCGCAAATGGTTGAGGCGTCTGATGCCAGCACAAGCGCATCCAAACAACGCATTGCTTTAGCTGAAAAAGCGCTTGGTGTCGGGAAGGCTCTTGTGATCGAGAAAGATAGCCAGCGCCAAGGATACATCTACAAAACCATTGATCGTGCAACAGGTGAAGTTGTGCGCTTATGGCCCCGCGAAGAAGTAGCAACTGCCCTGCAATCACTGGGCGACAGTGATGCACGAGCGATAATGGCTGGCATGATGGTTGACGCTCGGGTCTGAGCTAAAACTCAAGCGCTTTCATGTGCCAACATTTTATCGTTTGTGTTTACGATTTGTTGTCCATGTTTATGCAACGATACGCACAGCTACCCATTAGTCTCGGGCAAAGGGCGTGAATTATGTCGACGACGATCAATACAAATACTGGCGCAATGACGGCCATTCGCGTGTTAAGCCGCAACAATAGCGATCTCGAAACGGTGCAGGGCCGCATAAGTACAGGTCTGAAAGTTGCCAACGCCAAAGACAATGGCGCAGCTTATGGCATTGCCCAGCAACAACGCGCCGAAGTACGCGCTTTTGAAGCAGTCACATCGGGTCTAGGCCGTGCGGCATCGGCCGCTGATGTCGGCCTTGCGGCTGGTGACGCGATATCAGACGTGCTGATCCAGATGAAACAAAAAGCGTTGGCGGCGACGGGCACAACTATTTCAGTTTCCAGCCGCAACTCCTACAATAATGAGTTTCTCGCATTGCGCGATTCACTAACGTCAATCATTTCCAATGCAGTCTTTGACGGTTTGAATTTGATCGGCGGTGGCCTAACGCCGACGCTGACTTTCCCAGCCAGCACTGATGGATTGCAGACGGTTGATTTGCCTGTCACAGATTTCAACTTGACATTATCGCCTCTGGGCTTGCCGGCAACGACACCGGGAATGTATCTCGACATCACCACAGATATCTCCTCTGACATCAATGCTCTCGACGCGATGGAGCGTATCACGGCATCACTCGATTTTGTGAACCAAGAAATGAGCAAACTTGGTACTGCTGCCAAGCGTATCGATTCCCATGTGAACTTCATTTCGCGCCTCAGCGAT
>JAYSRI010000112.1:0-1948 GCA_043721175.1 Alphaproteobacteria bacterium | reverse complement strand
GGCGTGCCTCGGCGAGGTTATGACGCCCGCGACCTATAACGACATGACAGCGTCTGCCATCGCACTAGAAGACGCTATCGATGAAATCATCATCGAATTTGGTTTGCCGTGGTGTGTTGCGCGCCTCGGCGCGCGTCTTGAGACCATTTTCGCGCCACAAGTCCCGGTCAACGCGCTGGAAATGCGCGCCACGTTCGACCACGAACTTGAAGCCGCTATCCACCTTGGCATGATCAACCGCGGGTTTTTGGTTACACCATTCCACAATATGCTGCTAGCGGGACCGGGGCTACCCAGTGACACGGCTTCACGCTACGGTAGCGCTTTATCATCCATCTTAACGCAACTAACTTGAAAGACACTGGTGACTTATGTCGTTCCAAACTGATCCTAGTATCCATAAACGCCTAGAGGCGTGGATAAAAGAAAAGGGCGTGGCCGAGATTGAACTTATCTTGCCAGACATGAACGGCATTATCCGGGGCAAAGTTGTGCCCGCCAACCGTTTCCTCAAAGGGGTCTCAAATCATACGTTGCGGATCGCTTCGTCCATTCTGAGTGTTACTGTGACAGGTGAATACCCTGACTTTGAAGGGGACAATGACGATGGTTTTTCGGGTACATTAGACCCCGATTGCGTGTTAGTCCCGGACCCAGACTCAATCTGCGTGGCACCCGGCTATCGCACGCCCACAGCTTATGTGGTCACGGACGCATATACTCACGATGGCGATCTGATCGACATCGCGCCACGCCAAGTATTGCGACGAATTCTCGATCTTTACGCAGCCAAAGGTTGGGAACCGGTGGTGGCACCCGAAGTAGAGTTCTTCTTGACCGCGCGTAATATTGACCCCGATTTGCCGCTGGAAACCCCTGTCGGGCGATCAGGTCGGGCCGAGACTGTGTCCCAGCCGTACGGCCTAGAAGCGATCAACGAATATGAGGATTTGATTGAGCAAATCTACGAGTATTGCGAAGTGGCTGACCTTGATATTGACACCATGATCCACGAAGCGGGTGCTGCCCAGCTGGAGGTCAACTTTAATCATGGCAACGCTCTGGAACTTGCAGATCAGGTTCTCATGTTTAAGCGCATTGTACGCCAAGTCGCATTGTCCCAGAATGTCTATGCAACATTCATGGCCAAGCCTATGGATAATCAGCCCGGCAGCGCGATGCATATTCACCAAAGCTTGCTGGACAAAGATACCGGCAAGAATTTGTTCGCCAACGCCAATGGCACAGATAGCAAGCTTTTCCGCAATTATGTCGGCGGTCTGCAACGTTATCTTCCAGATGTGGCCCCTTTGTTTGCACCTAACGTGAACTCATTCCGCCGGATGCGGCCACAATTTGATGCGCCCATCAACGTACAATGGGGACTGGACAATCGCTCATGCGGGCTGCGCACACCGCGCAGCGACGGTCGCAATCGCCGCGTTGAGAATCGCTTGCCCGGTGCAGACGCAAATTCGTATCTTGCAATCGCCTCATCGCTAGCTTGTGGCTATGTTGGCATGATCGAGGGCATAGACCCCGGTGCGCCGATTACCACATCGGCTTACCGCATGCCGCGCTCTTTGCCGCGCACGTTGGATGAAGCCTTAAACCGCTTTAAAGGATGCGCACCTGTTCGCGAAGTGTTGGGCGAAGCGTTCTGCCAAGTGTTTGCGGCAGTAAAGCTGGACGAACTTGACGCGTTTGAAGGCGTCGTTTCCGCTTGGGAACGCGAACATTTGTTGTTGAAAGTCTGAGATGACAGTTCATTTAACCCACTTTTCTGTTTTCCTCCCCCGTCTTACGGGGGAGGTGCCCGCAGGGCGGAGGGGGTGTTTGCTTCAACCTTTGCGCTTTCGAAGAGAAACACCCCCTCAGTCGCTGCGCGACAGCTCCCCCGCATGGCGGGGGAGCAGAATGACCGGGTCCGATCCGTCGAACATTTTAA
>JAYSRI010000111.1:0-1949 GCA_043721175.1 Alphaproteobacteria bacterium | reverse complement strand
TGGATCGCGACCGGCAGCTCCTCTTCGATGACATAACGGTCTCGTCCGGCGTGTTTGGCAAGGTATAGCCGCCGGTCAGCAAGTTTGAGCGAGTGGCCAAGCGGTGCGCTTTCATGATGAAGCGCGCCGCCAATGCTGACCGTCATTCGAAGTCTGACATCGCCAATGGGCACAAAGCTTTTACGGACATGATCGCATATTACTGACGCTTTTTGCGCCCCTGCCGCATGTGTTTGATCGGGCAGGAACACGCCGAACTCCTCGCCACCAAGCCGCCCGACGAGCCCGTCACTGCCAACCGCAACCGCAATCCGCGCGGCCAGCACCTTGAGTGCCTCATCGCCCGCATCATGGCCAAGATCGTCATTGACCGATTTGAAATGATCAGCATCGACAATCAGCATCATCCCGTTCACCCGTGTCGCACGTACTGAATCGAGAAAATGATTGCGGTTGAGAATGCCCGTCAGCCCGTCAAATTTCATATGACTGTCAACGCGCTGTATTGTTTTGTGCAGCATCAGCATCGAGTGGAGCAACAATGAGACAATCGGCGGCGTAATCAACAGCGGGATAAGTCCGGCCGCAAGCACCACGCCCTGATAATGCTGTGGCGAAATTGCATTGAGCGGCGCCAGGAGCGTTGCAACAACAATGACGGGAACGAGCACGGCAAGCATGGTTCCCAAAATCGTGAAACGCACGATGTCAGCCTTATTTTCTATTTTTAGATGCATCGTCATCCTGAAGATTAAACTGTGGTTTGTGTATTACTGACAATTGGTTAGCAGCAGCTTTACACAGCCATTAAAAAAATTGGTTGATGATACGGGAGAGGTTCCGGGCGAGGGCGGGTCGGTGCGAGACCAGGGAAGCAACCGACCCGCCACTCTGAAGCGTAAAACGCTCGGGGGGAACACAGACTACTATGCAGTGCTCGTGCCAGTTTGCGGCTATGGCCAAAATCTGGGGATTATTGTGATTAACAGAAATTAACTGGGTGAAGAGAGTGTCAAAAATTTCGACGATTTAGGTCGTGCTACGATTAGCTGTCATTAAGCCAATCCTCACAGCGCAAGCCATCGACCCGCTTGAATTCGCCAAGATTGCCAGTAATCAGCTTTACGCCAAGACTGCGCACATGGCCCGCAATCAGCAGATCGTTTGGGCCGATCAATTGACCCCTTCTTGACAAGTTCAGCTTGATATCAGCCGCATGTTCGCTAGCGGCAGCGTCAAACGGTAAAATGACTAGGCGGGAAGTGAATTCATCAACCAGTTCGCGGTGGAAACTGGGTCGATCCGATTTAGCGGCCCCAAAGAGTAATTCGTGAAGAACAATTGTCGAAATGCAAAGCGTTTCCGCTTCCTGCTGAAAACGCCGCCCAATAGCCGCCGGGCGCTCGCGTAACACTCTAATACACAGGTTGGTGTCAAGCATCGAATGCGGGGTCAAAAGCGCTCGCGCTCCTCATAGGTCTGTTGTTCGGCACGCTCAGGGAAATCCGGGCAAGGCGGCATAGCAAAAAAGTCTTCCCACAGCGCATCGACGGGTGTGATCACGCGTGATTTGCCAACCTTGCGCACCATGACCTTCTTTACACTGTCGGGAAAGGCCAAATCCTTGGGGATACGCACCGCTTGACTACGGTTCGATTTGAATAGGGTTGAATTGGCAGTCATAAATTTTATCTAGCGAATTATGTGGGATATGTCAATGGGATATGCTTTCGAAGCCCTGGCAGTGAGGGTTTACAAACTGCCTTGACAGGTGACGCAGTAAAGCGGGTATCTGCGCCGTTCACAGTGACTGCATGAGCCGTACTTGTATCTAACCTTGCCTGTCAGCATCACATCGCCATAGTGTGGGCGTGAGAGGTTCATATAGAGTGGTAAAAGGTTCGGTTTCAACACATGATGGCGTTTGGGCGCCGCCTATGGCGGAGGCC
>JAYSRI010000110.1:0-4847 GCA_043721175.1 Alphaproteobacteria bacterium | reverse complement strand
CATTGTCTTTGCCTGAGAAAAGCACGGCACCCTTGATGGCGTCGTCGGTTTTGATTTGCTCAACCAAAGCACCCATTTCGGCCATCACGGTTTGGGTGATGGTGTTCATGGTTTTGTTGGGCACGTTGAACTCAATGTGCAGGACGCCATCTGCGTCGAGGTTGGTTTTGAAGTTTTCCATTGTGTGTTTTCCCTGAATTTTTATTGTTGAGCTGACAGTGGCTGCCATTTTGAGCGATCACACTCCTCGGGCTCAGGGGGCGTGCCAATAGTTACCCCTGATGATTGAGTCAGTCTTTTTGTCGCACATCCAAGAGCAGGGATCATATACAATAGTTCACTGCTTTCTTCAGTTGGTATTGAACAAGATTTGGCAATCATAACTTGAAGCGTCATTTGCTGGCTAAGCCGCTCATTTTGTATTTTTAACTGCCTGTTTGTCTCTCGAGCTGCGCTGTTATCTCCGAAGCCTTCTGCAAAAAGTGCTGCTTGCGTTTTATTGCTGCTCACAAACCTTTGACCCAACTGAGCACAAGTCGGGCTAGATGCGGATGTCGAAATAGTCGCGGGCCTCGCCGTTTGTTGTGGTCGCGTTGTTTGTGCGGCCGATGTGGTAGCCGAGAGTACCAAGGAAGTAAGTAACAAGTAAGAAAGTGCCTGTGAATTTTTCATGTGTTTTTCCCTGAACTTTGTCGTTTTCCTCCCCCGTCCTACGGGGGAGGTGCCCGATAGGGCGGAGGGGGTGTTTGTTGCAAACATCGCGTTGGCGGAGAGGAACACCCCCTCCGTCACTTCGTGACACCTCCCCCGCGGGGCGGGGGAGGATGGCACCTAAACCCGCCGAATGATCGTAGCCGTGCCCATACCAGCACCAACACAAAGCGTAACAAGTGCCGTCTCCTTGCCCGTGCGCTCAAGCTCATCTAGCACAGTACCAAGGATCATCGCGCCTGTGGCACCGAGGGGATGGCCCATAGCGATGGCACCACCGCACACATTGATCTTGTCATGGGGAATATCCAGTGCTTGCATAAAGCGCAAAACGACCGATGCGAACGCTTCGTTCAACTCATAAAGGTCGATATCGCCAACCTCCATGCCCGCTTTCTTGAGCACCTTACGCGCGACAAATTCAGGGCCGGTCAACATGATTGACGGCTCAGACCCGATAGACGCCATCGCGATGATTTTGGCGCGTGGCTTCATCGAAATCGCTCTGCCCATTCGCTTATTGCCGATCAGAACGCCAGCGGCACCATCCACGATGCCAGATGAATTGCCGCCGTGGTGGACGTGGCTGATGCTTTCCAACTCTGGATAACGTTGTTGGATCACCGCATCAAAGCCCGGCATCATGGTGCCTTGGCCCAAGAATGCAGGCTCCAGCGCGCCAAGGCCCTGCATAGTAGTGTCGGGGCGCATGTGCTCATCATGGTTGAGGATGATCGCCCCCATTTGGTCACGCACTGGCACAATGGAGCGGGCAAAGCGGCCTTCTTTCCATGCCGCTGCGGCGCGCTTTTGGCTTTCTAGCGCATAGGCGTCCACGTCATCACGGGTAAAGCCATATTTGGTGGCGATGGTGTCGGCACCAATGCCTTGGGGCGCAAAGTAAGTTTTGATCGCAATGCTGGGGTCACTGGCCCAAGCGCCACCGTCGCTGCCCATCGGCACGCGGCTCATGCTTTCCACGCCGCCACCAATGGCAAGCTCTGCCTCGCCGGAGATGACTTTGGCGGCCGCCATATTGCAGGCTTCAAGACCCGACGCACAAAAGCGATTGATCTGCACGCCTGCAGTCGTTTGCGCATAATCAGCGGTCAAAACCGCGAGGCGAGCGATGTCGCTGCCCTGTTCACCAACGGGTGCGACGCAACCTAGAACCACGTCGTCAATCAACGATGTGTCCAGATCATTGCGGTCACGCAGCGCTTGCAGCGCTTGGGTCGCGAGGCTTAATGCTGTGATCTCGTGTAATGCGCCCGTGTTGCGGCCTTTGCCGCGCGGGGTTCGAACTGCGTCATAGATAAATGCTTCGGCCATTGTGGCGCTCCCTTTTTTGTTTCTTTATTCTACGTCTGGTTTAACGCGCAGCAGCGTAATAGCCAATGCGCAAGTTGCTTTCGCGGACACTTTTCCGCGACAATCGTACAGATCGGCCTCGGCAAACATAATGGTCGGGCCTTTATTGGTTATGCGCGCTGCCACTTCGATTTTTCCGGCCCGCACGGGGCGCAAGAAATGCACGTGTAGATCAATCGTGCTAGCCATGGATTTAGGGCCGACTTTGAGCATGCCAATCATACCCATAACATCATCCAACATGGCTGATTGAATGCCTCCTTGAAGATAGCCTGTCGGGTTGGCAAACTCTGGCTTGCCATCAAACTGCACCCGCGCGGTTCCGGCTTTGACGTCCAGTTCGAGTAGCTGGAAGCCAAGCGTCATGGAGCATTGTGAGATTCCAGTGATGCCAGCGTCTAGGAAGGTTTGGGCGAAGTCAGTCATCCCTCAACCCTGACATCACACCGCAGACTATTGGCGACGAAGCACGCTTCGTGGGCTTTGTCATGCAGCAGAGCAATCCCGGCTGCATCAGGTACATTGTCGCCGGAAAAGCTGATCCCAGGCTTGAGCACAATTTCAACAATCGCCGTCCGGCCACGATCATCTTGAGCCATCCGGCCAGTCGCAGTGTCGGCATAGCTATCAACGACGTGACCAGCCCGGCGCGCAAAGTCGACAAAGAACAGCATGTGGCAAGATGCCGTCGCTGCCACTAACATTTCCTCGGGGTCCACACCCGCAGCGTCACTCATCGGTGCGCGAACAATCTCAGGCGAAGGGCTAGCTTTTACAGTCGCACCTCCATCGAAACTGATGGTGTGAACACGACTATATTTCCCATCAGTAAACACAGCATCGCCGCGCGACCAGTTTATAGTGGCCGTGTGCAGGCTCATCGATGCTGTTCCTCTTTGAGAAGCTGCACTTGATAGGCCAGAATGCTTGTTTTTAATAATTCAAGCAACACGGCACGATTGTGATCGTCCGTCTGGCCCATCATATCTTCGTACGTCTCTTGGATACCTTCAACGGCCAACTGCTCAATCTCGTTAACAGCTGCGGTTGCAGCCTCCCCTAAGTGGGCTTTGACGAACTCTAGTTGCAAGTCATCGGGTTTGGGGGACTTCTCAAGTATTAGCACCAGTGCGTCGATGGACACGTAGAGAGGGGTTGCCATAAATTTCTCCGCGCTGTGAACAAATGCGTACTTTTCGTCACTTGTGTGAGTGTCGATTAACAATGCCTGTCATAGCCTAGACGACGTAGCGGCACGCAAGAGGCATTTTGCAGCCGCGTTAGGTTGGGGCTGGTGTATCAGATGGGCGAAATACCAACACGACCCCGTTGATGCACCAACGCTGACCTGTTGGTGCAGGGCCATCTGGAAACACATGGCCTTGATGTGCGCCACAGGTCGCACAATGACATTCGGTGCGCGGGTAAAGCAGCTTCCAATCTGTTTTCGATGCGACGGCTTCTGGCGTTATGGGTTGGAAGAAACTGGGCCAGCCTGTGCCGCTATCAAACTTGTGCTCCATTGACCAAAGTGCTGAGCCACATCCCACGCAATGAAAAGTCCCCTTGCGCTTTTCGTGCTCGGCGTCGGACGTAAATGGCCGTTCTGTTCCTTCTTTACGGGCAACTTGATATTGTTCGGGTGTGAGATATTCGCGCCATTGAGCATCGGTTTTTTCAACGGTGAAAGGTGCGGATTTAGCCATTTTGTTTGAACTCCTGTTGCTCAATATACGTGGTCATGTGCGCATTGGTTTCATGTAGCAACATCACAAACCCGATTTAACCGCACTTTTTCCAAATTTGGCTTTGACCTGATCGACAGCCCGCTCAAGTGCCGCTTTGCGAGGGGCGGTACTATTCATAAGATCACCGTGGTCTGCGTCTGAAGGATCACTGAGATCACTGAGGCCCACGCCTATGAGCCGAAACGGGCCTTTTGTCAGTTCGTCGAGCAACAATGGTTTAGCGGCTTCAAAAACAATCCTCCCGGTGGCTGTTGGTTCCGACAGGGTAATCCGGCGTGTGATAGCTTTGAACGAGGCGGTGCGCAATTTCACCGTGACCACCCGACCAGCACAAATACTGGCGCGTGTGCGCTCGCCTACTTGGGTGCATAGGCGAAATAGGATGGGCTCGAGATCGGATAAATCGCGCAAATCTGTGTTGAAGGTGGTCTCCGATGAGATAGACTTGCGCTCGCTAAAGGGTTCAACCTTGCGGCTGTCTTTGCCAATCGACATTGCCGCAACGCGCGTGCCGCTGTCGCCATAGCGCCGGAATAAAGCCGCAGGGTCAGCTGCTGCTAAATCGCCGATAGTCATAAAGCCATCCCGATTGAGTGTTTTCACAAAGGCGGGTCCAACACCGTGCAAAAAGCCAACAGGTCGATTCCACAGAATTTCAGGGACATCCTCTGGTGCCAGCACTGCAAATCCACGTGGCTTGTCCAAGTCGCTGGCCGTCTTTGCGAGGAATTTGTTACTCGACAATCCGATAGAGACCGTCAGGCCAGTCTCGCTTTGGACTTTGGCTTGAAACTTTGCCAGCGTCACAGCGGGCACGCAGCCGTGCAGAAGGTGTGTTCCCGACAAATCCAGATAGGCTTCGTCAATCGACACAGGCTCCACCAGTGGCGTTAGGTCAGACATCATGGCACGAATGGCGCGGCCTTCACGGCTATAAAGTTCCATTTGCGGCTTGATAACCACGGCATGAGGGCACAATTTTAGCGCCTTAAACATCGGCATTGCTGACCGCACACC
>JAYSRI010000109.1:0-4858 GCA_043721175.1 Alphaproteobacteria bacterium | reverse complement strand
GCGGCCCGACAATGGGAAAATGCCTGCGGGAACTTTGTCTGGGTGCTGGCTTGCATAGAGATTAACCCCGTCAGCATAGCCTTGCATCACAGCACGTGCGGCGGGCGTGATGTCTGTTTCATAGCGCGCATCGACATTCTTCCAGATGCGGAAAAGTTGCACCAAATAATCTCCAACGGCAGCGTCCTTGCCTTTGGTCTCCGCAGCACGGCCGCGTGTGGTGACAATAGCGTCGCTGATGGTGGCAAAGTCATCCTCGCTATGGGCATAGCCTAGTCCAAACGCGACATCGGCATCGCGCAGGCCTGAAATATGGGGGACGCCAAATTTGTCGCGTTCTATCAGCGCATCATAGGTCTTGGCGGTTTGGCTGATGGCGGCTGTGTCGAGTTTGGTAGGAAGCAAAGGCGCGATGCGGACGCCTGCTGCATAAGCAGCGGTAGCGGCACCAACAAGGATAAGTGCGCCCCAATAGCGTTTCTTCATAGTCGTGGCTCCCCTAGCGTATTTTTGCATGAGCCTAGAGGTTTATCGGGGGGCGTCTAGAGACGTTCTTTTGATTGTCCGACCAAAGCCTGCTTCATATCGCTAATCTCAGCCCGCAAACTGCGCATTTCAGCAATTAGGGCAACATCGTCGCTATGAGCTTCTTGCGCATCAACTTTCGAAGCGGCCTCTGCCTCCGACTGCATGGCCCCGACGATCACACCGATGAAAAGGTTCAACGCAACAAAAGCCGAAAACAATATGAAAGGCAAAAAGAACACCATCGCATAGGGGTGGTTCTTTAGCACTGGCTTGACGATTTCGCCCGACCATCCGTCCAAAGTCATGAGCTGAAACAAAGTATAGAGGCTGCGGCCAAGGGTACCAAAGGCCTCTGGTTCGGTCGCTTGGAACAATTTGGTTGCCATTACGCCGCCGACATAAAATACCAAGAGTAACAACAAGATGATTGACCCCATGCCCGGCAAAGAGGCTATCATCGCGCCGACGACGCGCTTAAGGCTGGGGATAATTGTCACCAAGCGCAACACCCGCAAAATCCGCAACGCGCGCAGAACTGTTAGGGGGCCGCTAGCGGGAACCAAAGCAATGGCGATGATAGCAAAATCAAAGACGTTCCATCCCGACTTGAAAAAGGCGAGGCGGTAAATAATAAGCTTGACCAATAACTCTAGAACAAAAACCCCTAGCAAGACGCGGTCAATTAAATGAAGCAATGGCCCCCAACTGGCCATAATGGCGGGTGATGTCTCCAGACCTAAAGTGATCGCATTAATAATGATCAAGATCGTGAGCACGAGTTCAAAACTCTTGCCCTCAATCAATCTTTTCAGTGCTATCACAATAGACTCCATTTCGTGATATTTGTGTAGGGCGCGGGATGTTTCAACAGAAGACAATTATTCTTTGACCCAAATTTGAAGGCTGGTCGCAGGTGCCGCTAAGGTCACCGCCGTCCCACCCGTCAAACGCGCATCCGCTCCCCGCACGCCGCGGACGTGATCAATGCGCGTCCCGTCAGCAATCTTTCGCCACTTGCCAGCGGGCAAAGTGACGCCCTCAAATTGACTTGCACTTGCGCCGACATTGGTCAGGACCAACACTTTGCCATCAACCACATAGCCAAGCAGCGAGTGGTTGGCAGGTGTCAGCCAGCTGAAATAATCCTCGCGTGGCGGGGTGGCGATGCGGAACACTTTACCCGCTTCGCTATTGCGGAAGGCGATTAGGCCCCGCCACCAAGCGTTCATCGCGCTATAATCATTTTTAGCCCCGCCGCGAATTGTGGTGCCTAGATCGCTCCACACATATTCATTTGGTGTACGGACATTATAAGTGTCTTGGCGGCCTTTGAAATAAATCGGGCCTGTAGCCGTGCGGCGGATCACTTCTTCGGTGCCAGCCATGCCTTTAGAGCGCATCATCTCAGACCCACCATGGAGTACAATTGGCCCTAGTGACGTCAGTAACAGGCCCGCCACGACGCGATATGGACCTGCATCCACCCCCAAAAGACCATTGAAATCACGCGTTGCAAAGCGGTCAGCTAAAGTCCAATTATCATGGATATCTGCATAATTAATGCCTTGATTGGTGGAGCGGCTTTCTTCTAGCCAGCGATTGGCGATGGCGCGCATGGCGTCGGCGCGTTGGCTCGCATGGCCCCCTGCATAACCACGATCTGTTGCCTTGTCTTGCAAGCGGAAAGGCGATCCTACCAGCGCGTTGCGTGTATCATCCTGAAAGAAAGTAATTGGCGCATCTTCTTTGTACCAGCCCCAATCAGGGTTAGCCCGCACGATGGGGTCAGACACGTCAATCCAAGGCTCACCATAAATGATCGTATCGGGTCCAACTGCGGCGCGCAAAGCGATCAAGGTTTGCTCGTCAATCTGGCCTGCCAAGTCAACGCGAAAGCCGTCGATTCCGAACTCGCCGATCAGGCTTTTGGCCTGATCAATCAGCCAGCGCTGGGTCATCGGACGGTCTTCGGTTTTTACTTCATTGCCAAATACGCCGATATGTTCGCCCGCTTCATTGGTTCGGTAATAATAATCGCGGTCGAGCACATTGAAATTGAACAACATATTGCGCGCATCCATATTCTCGCCCGTGTGATTGGGGACAATATCAACGATCACGGCAATGCCTTTATCGTGGAAAGCTTGAACCAGATTGCGGAATTGTTCGCGTTCGGCCCCATAATCGGTGCCACGCGCGCGGTAAGTGTTTTCAATCGCAAAGGCGTGAGTGGTCCTATAGCCCCACTCATAGCTGCGATCGGCTAAGCCCATCCGCTTCATCTCAGGGTCAGTGCCAAACGCCGCCTGCCATTCCGCCTCCGGATAGTGCAAAAACTCCTGCATCGGCAGTAGGTGCACGACATTGACGCCCAAATCGACAATATGGTCAAAACCAATCTTCTCACCCTTTTTGTTGCGCAAGCCCGGCATTGTGAAAGCGGGGATGCTGCCTTGCAGGCCACTCGCTACGGGCAATTGGCGTGTAAAGTCCTCAATATGCACCTCGTAAGCCACCACATCCTCCATTTTGGGAATACCACGGGCCAAGGGCGTAGCAGGCGTGGTGGCGCGCATCACGCGGCTTTTGCCTTGCGCCTCAACTTGCGCCCGTGAATAGGGGTCAGAGATGTGGACGGGGTTGGTCTCGTAAAAGAACATGCCGGGCCCAGGTTCTCCGTGTACGGTGAAATCATAATAAGTGCCATGCAGATCGCCAGTAACTTTGGTCTCCCACACCCCGTCGGCGTCGCGTGTCATGTCGATGACTTGTTTGGCTGCACTTACTGGGGCGTCCGGGGTATCGTAGAGATATAATTTCACTTTACGGGCGCGCGGCGAGAAGATGCCAAAGCTTGTGCTGGCCTTATCGCTCGCGACATTGGCACCCAAAGGCTTATTTGAGAAAAGCGTGCGGAACCAGCCATCGGGGCGGACGCGGGCCTTAAGGTTGGCCGCTGGAATTTCAAGAAAATAGCTGCGTGTCAGATCAAGATCGACACTAGGCACGATCAAGGTCTGCATGGCGGTATTTGGCAAGACCTGCGCAATGGGAACTGGCTTGCCGTCTGAATCGACAAGCTTATAGCTGGCGACGTAAAAGCTGCGGGCTGCGCCTGAAATATGCGCCCAAATCGCGCGCGGCGTGCGGACTTCGGCGCGCAGGCTGGCTGCAGGGGTAGTAGCAGCGGGAGCTGTTTGTGCGTGGGCGTTTCCACCAATGCTGTGCACCATAACCATAGACAGCGCCAAAACGCTGGCATGTAGAAATTTGGTTATCATGGTCGTTGTCCTCCAGCATATGTTGTCACAGGCTTACATTGGGGAAACGCACGACACAATATGGCTGCTGGAGAGGCTTAACTCGATGACCTAACTCGCCAACCTCAAGCGCGGCCCCTCTTCGTCTTCGGCAATAACTTCACCACTGGGACGTGGTTTGCCAAAGATATTGCCTTGCGCAAAGGCGATATCGAGCTCCAGCACTTCTACGACAGTGCGCTCGCTTTCAACCCGGTCGGCGATGAGATCAACGCCATAACGGGCAAACAGACTTGCCACATCACCGGGTTCAAATTCGCGTGATAGACCTGTTACAGGCAAAGCCCCTTCTCGCGACAATTGACGCACCAATGTATCGCCAGCGATTTTCACATAGCGCACGCCAACACGCTCTAGCTTACGCAGATCAAGATCAATGGTCTCGCAACGGTCTATCGAGAAGCGGAAGCCCAGATCGAACAGACGGCCCATATTGCGTTCAGCCGCCATTGGTAAACGGTCAAATGCTTCGCGCGAGAGTTCGAATATGATGGAGCCAGCGAGGTCCTTATTTTGACGCAAGAAAGCGATGAATTGGGGAAAGAATCCCTCGTCCGCGAGGCTTGATGGCGAGACATTACAAAACAAACCCATGCGCCGATCTTGTTTCAGCATCTTGCGAGCAATCTGGACGCAACGCAGCAGCAAGAGATTGTCGATCTCATTGACAAGGCCAGAAGGCTCGGCGACGCGCAAAAACTCACCGGGCAAAATGATGGCACCTGTCGCGTCGCGCAGACGGGTGAAGCCCTCATAGAAACTAACTTTGCGTTGTGGCAGTGCCACAATCGGTTGGATGTGAAGCTCTACGCGATTGTCTTCAATGGCTGACTTAACGGCTGCCAATAAAGACTGATCGGAACGACGCGGTGCCGCCCGTTCAGTGCTGGCAGAGGAAGCCACGCGGGCATTGGATTTTTGGGCAAATTGACTAATCAGAGCGGCCAAATCTCGCAATTCGCTGGTCAAAGCCAGATCGCGCGCGCGTGCTTCTTGGGTCACTGAATCGC
>JAYSRI010000108.1:0-13704 GCA_043721175.1 Alphaproteobacteria bacterium | reverse complement strand
CAAACGTGATTGTCAAAGCAGGTTCGACCTTGACCATTGACGAACTTTTGCGCTGTGATCGCACTAAGGATTTTGGCATGGGGGACGCGAGTTCAACGTCAGGCACCTTGGCACCAATGACTTACTTGTTTGCCCCACGTAGCATCAACCCATCCAATTGCTTCAAAACTGTGCGCTCGGCCAATCATGAGGCCAATGTGCAATCTGTTGCCGCCGGTTTGATTGACGCTTCGACTAATAACTCCACCAGTTTGCAAGTTTTGGGTGCACAAGACCCCAAATTGATCGCGAAAGTTAAAGTGATCTGGACGTCGCCAACTTTGCCCGAAGATCCGATCATTTGGCGCAGTGACCTTGACCCGGTTAAAAAGAAGAAGATCAAAGACTTCTTTCTTAATTATGGCCGACAGGGAGACAAAACCCAGCAAGACCGAGAGCGCGCCATTCTTTCAAGCCTGAGCTTTGGCTTGTTTCAACCCGCAAACGGCGACCACCTGTTGCCCGTTCGCGAGATGCAGGCGACTGAAGATTTGATGCAGGCGCAATTGTCAGGAGTTGCAGCCAAAATATCCGCAGCAAAAACGGGGCTAGAAGACGTCCGCGCCGAGACCCTGCGCGCCAAATCGCGCGAACTACCTATGCTGCCGACGACCCCGACTGAAGGTTACAGTATCGAAGGAAAGGCGTTCAAGAAATGAGCTCGTCAGACACACGTCCAAGCGGTCTCGCCGCTATGTCCAATGTTCCCCCACCTCCGGTCCGCACGGCGAGTGACAAATTGTACGATCTGCTGGTTTGGGGCGGCATTATTTTGTTGCTGGTCATCAGTTTTGGTCCTGCTGAAATTTCCAAAGTCACGCGCCTGTTCACCAACTCCGAGAATATGCAGACCTTTACCACCCGCCTAACAAAACCTGATTTCAGCGATTGGATAATTTACGCGCGCGAAATGTGGCTGACGGTGCAAATTGCGCTGTGGGGTACGTGCATCGCGGTGCTGTTGGCAATACCGTTTGGCTTCATGTGTGCATCCAATGTGGCGCCCGCGTGGATGGTGTGGCCGATGCGCCGCGCGATGGACTTTTTGCGGTCCGTCAACGAGCTGGTGTTAGGCCTAATCTTTATCGTTGCAGTCGGGCTTGGACCGTTTGCCGGGGTTTTGGCGATTGGGCTTCATACGGCAGGTGTGCTTGCCAAGCTGTTCTCAGAAGCGGTTGAATCAATTGATGGCCGCCCCGTTGAAGGTGTGCGCGCAACGGGTGCCGCCAAGCTACATGAGATTATGTGGGGCGTATTGCCGCAAGTCGCACCGCTTTGGACGTCCTATGCACTGTATCGATTTGAGAGCAACACGCGCGCCGCAACGGTTCTTGGCCTAATTGGGGCGGGCGGTATCGGCATGAAGCTTATGGAAAGCATGAACTCATTTAAGTATGAGCAAACAGCCGCAATTGGTCTAGTGATCGTGTTGGCGGTGACCCTGATCGATATGTTGAGCCAAGCGATGCGGTCACGGTTGTTGTAGCAGTGACCACGTTTTATCCGGCGTCCACAGCCACCTTTGGGGACGCCATTGCCGCGCGAATGGTCGCAAACGAATAGATCGCAAGTCCTGACCAGATAAGCGCAAACGTCACGGCGTGGGCTGGCGTAAAGGCTTCACCCAATGCGATGCCCGTGGCAAATTGAAGTGTAGGTGCCATATATTGCAACAGGCCCAGCGTCGTAAACGGCAATCCCCGTGCACCGACCGCAAACAAAATGAGCGGGATCGAGGTGGCCGGACCAAGCGCTAATAGCAAGGCTGTCATCCCTGTTGATCCGCCCATCAGGGGAAGACCCGCGCGGGCAAACCACCATAATGTCGCCAAGGCAGGCAATAGCAAAACCACAGATTCCCAAAACAACCCTGCCGCTGGCTCAACCTGCGCTAACTTGCGCACCAAGCCATAAGAGGCAAACGAAACCGCCAGACCCAATGCGACAAAAGGGAAAGCACCCACAAGGAATGTCTGGTTCAACACCCCGGCTGTCGCCAATGTAATCGCTGCAACTTGCCATTTGGTCAACTTCTCGCGAAAGAAAGCTACGCCCATCGCGACATTGATAAGAGGATTGATGAAATACCCAAGACTCGATTCGACGATCCGATTTTGCCCAACCGCCCACACATAAAGCAACCAATTGCCGCCAATCAAAAGCGCAGATAGCGTCAGCAACCCTAAAGTCTTTGTTGAAATTCGCAATGATTTGCTACCACCCAACAAGATAGCGGCAGCCAACGCGCACGGTACAGTCCAAACAATGCGCTGAGCCGTTACTTCCAATGGTGGAAGAGCGGCGAACAAGTGCAAAAAAGCGGGCAACAAGCCCCACAAAACGTAAGCAGTAAAGGCGGCCCAAAAAGCCGGGGCAATGTTTGGTTTCAAATTCGCAGACATGTGAGAGTGTCTAGGGAAAGTTGGCGTAAGCGTCACGTTTTTTGGACAGGAATGACCGCAATTGACACATAGATGTGTCCAAGCCTGATACCAAACTTGACCAGTCCCTATTTCAATGCGACCTTCGTCTCACAAAGTCGTGAACAATGAGAAGCTGGGAGACTAATAACATGGTTGCTGCTGCGATTGACGCTGCTACACCTAAAATGCGCCAAAAACCCCGTGACTCTAAATCAAGTCCGCGACGCTTGCGGCCGCCCCCACTAGCATTGACGTTGATCGAAGGTCGCGGAATGGCTGAGCTTGCAGCGACTTATGCGCTGCGCGGCGTGTTATCGGGGGCACCCAAAGGTGATGGGCACCCCGTTTTTGTGATGCCGGGCTTCCTCGCTAGTGATCGCTCAACGGTTCCTTTACGCAGGTTTCTGACAGAGCTTGGCTATGATGCGCACGGTTGGGGACAGGGCCAGAATTTGGGACGCTTTTACAAAATGCGCACCATCCTCGAAGCTGAAGTTGATCGGCTCTATCAAACGACAGGGCAGAAAGTATCATTGGTTGGCTGGAGCCTCGGCGGTGTTTTTGCTCGCTATCTTGCTCTCGTGATGCCCGAAAAAGTGCGCAGCGTGATTACTTTGGGCAGCCCGTTTGCCGCCGACATTCACGCAACAAGCGCTAAGAAGCTCTATGACATATTGTCCCAAGAAGGACCAGCAAAACCCGGCGATTTGGAACGGATCGCCGGCGACTTACCTGTTCCAAACACCTCAATCTATACCAAACTAGATGGTATTGTGAATTGGAAAACGTGCATCTCAAAGCCTGCGCCCAACGCAGAAGTTATTGAAATACGTCTCGCCAGTCACGTCGGAATTGGTGTCAATCCAGCCGCATTTTGGGCGCTGGCAGATCGGTTAGCCCAACCGGAGGGGCAATTCATGCCATTTGCCAAAAAAGGTCCATTCGCACTTGCTTATGGCTAGTCACGTCAGTGTCGCTGCAAAGACCAGCGTGCCATCGAAGGGCTAGGGTTAAATGGGGGAAGCGTAATGGGACACGCCGTCAGACTATCATCGCTTGATGCGTCTTTTCTGTACATTGAGACGCCCGAAATGCCGATGCACGTCGGCTCACTGTCGTTGTTTCAATTGCCTGATGGCTATGACGGCGACTTTTTTGAAGCGTTCAAAGCCCAGATTGGGGACAGGCTCGACTTGGCCCCGATGCTATTGAAAAAACTAGCTCCAACGCTGCTGGATCTCGATCATCCGTCGTGGATTGTCGATGACCAGTTTGATATTAACCGCCATGTGTTTCGCGGTGCCCTTTCAGAGCCCCGTGATATGCCCACGCTGCGGCGCATTGTCGGCTGGATGCACGCCAAACTTCTCAACCGTGCTCGCCCGTTGTGGGAGTTTTATGTTTTTGAGAATTTGCCAAACAATCAAGTGGGCATTTATGCAAAACTACACCATTCGCTGATTGATGGCGGTGCCGGGGTCGCGCTCTCCCAGATCGTCTACGACCTCATCCCCAACCCAAAGCCACGTAAAAAACCCGAAACCCCAGCTGCCGGGGAACCTCAAACGAAGGCCCGCAAGCGTGACGTTGCCGCATCAGTTATGGACACTTATGCCAATCTATGGGCACGCCCGTTCAACAAGGACGCGGCGGCCAGTCCAATCTCCATCAAGCGAACTGGCAAAACGGATTTAGGCTCTGTGTTGCTGGATCACCTTGTGGACCAAGTAGAAGTGGGCATGAAGACAGTTGCGGCGTTGCCCGCCATGGTGAAAACCGCGAGCGATTTTCTGCCTTCCCTCTTGGACTTGGAAAAAATCAAGAATTTGCCAAACCTGATCCCACCTTCGACACCGTTTAACAAGGCAATCAGTTCGGAGCGTTCGTTTGGTACCATCACCTTATCGCTGTCGCGCTGCAAGGCCATTGGAAAGGCGGCTGGCGGGAAGCTCAATGATGTAGTGCTCGCTTTGTCGAGTGGGATGCTACGACGCTACTTATTAGAGCAAGGTGCGCTCCCAGATAAGCCATTGAGTGCGGCTATCCCCATTTCCCTGCGTGAAGAAGGCAATACCGACACTAACAATCAGGCGTTTGCGATGACCTGTCAAATTGCAACCGATGTCGCCGATCCAAAAAAGCGGCTTGAGACGATCATTGCTGAATCGTCAAAGGCAAAGGCGATGGTCAGCCCGCTGAAAGATTTTGTTCCCCAATTCACCAATGCGTCGGTTTTGGGCGCGCCGATGGCGATGCAGGTGATGTCGCTGCTCTATGGGCGTTCTGGATTGTCAGACGTTTTGCCGCCAACGGCCAATGTGATCATTTCCAATGTGCCCGGCCCCCCCATTCCCCTTTATGTAGCAGGCACAGTGATGCTACATTTATGGCCAGTATCGATTCCAACTCATGGCATGTCGCTGAACATTACTGTGCAAGGCTATCAAGATATGCTGGAGTTTGGCCTAATTGCTGGGGCCAATATCTTTCCCGATGTTCAGCGCCTCGCCGATATGTTCGAAGATGAGCTCCTAATACTTGAGAAAGCATTCGAATTGGCACCCACCGCTTGAGGTGACGCGGCGGCTGGCTTAAGATCGCGTCATGCATCCAAACATCGCGCCACCAAATTCGACATCCATTCCCATTCATGCACTAACGATCGCCGGCTTTGAGGCCATTTCCAGTAGTTTGGGCGGCGATGGTGTTTTGGCCGTCTCGCAAGACTTTAGTTGTCAATATGGACGAGCTTTATTGGTCTATGGGCAGGATGGTCACTTAGGCCATGTCTATTTTGGCCTTGGTCAAACATGGGATGCTGGTGCATTTGGAAGTTTGGCTGGCAAGTTACCCGCAGGCGATTTTGAAATTGTCACAAACATTGATGCCGACAAGGCCCAAAGCGTCCTCAGCGCCTATTTGTTGGGGTGCTATGTCTATGATCGGTACAAGAAGAAGCCAGCAAGGCTGGCGCGGTTGATCGCGCCTGTTGGCAGTGATGCCGTTAGTGCCAGTCGCATCGTCGAGGCTGTGGCGATGGGCCGCGATATGGTCAACACCCCGCCCAATGATATGGGGCCAGACGCGCTAGAAGCCGCCGCCTTGTCGCTTGGTGCTACTTATGGTGCAGAGATAGAGGTTATAAAAGGCGAGGATTTGCTCGCGCAAAATTATCCTCTGATCCATGCTGTCGGTCGCGGCAGTGCGCAGGAACCTCGTCTGGTCATTCTGCGCATAGGCGATCTATCAGCGCCGAAATTGGCACTCGTTGGTAAAGGCGTCACATTTGATACAGGCGGCTTAAATCTAAAGCCTGGAGCCGGGATGGCGCTGATGAAAAAAGATATGGGCGGAGCGGCTTGTGTTTTGGCGTTATTTTCTTCGCTAGCCCAGTCGCCGCTTAAAATACGTTTGTCAGTGTACATACCCATTGTGGAAAACAGCATGGATGGGAAGTCGTTTCGGCCCAGTGACGTGATCATTGCCCGAAACGGTCTGTCAGTCGAGATTGATAATACCGATGCCGAGGGGCGATTGATTTTAGCAGATGCGGTTACGCGCGCTAGCGAAGATGGCAATCAGCTGATCCTTGATATGGCAACTCTAACGGGTGCCGCGCGTGTAGCATTGGGGCCTGAGATACCACCGTTTTTTACCGATGACGAGGCCCTTGCCACTCAGTTAACTCTGGCCGCAGAAGACACTGGCGATCATCTTTGGCGCATGCCGTTATGGCGTCCTTATGAAGACGACCTAGAAAGTAGCATTGCTGATTTGAAGAATTCCGGCGGGCCGTTCGCAGGTGCTATCAACGGGGCATTGTTTATTTCGAAGTTTGTAAATACACCCGATAACAGTCCTGTCTGGGCACATTTTGACGTATTTTGCTGGAACCCAAAGGAGAAGTCCGGCCGTCCCGCAGGTGGCGAAGTTCATGCTGTGCGGGCCATTGATGCTATGTTGCGCACCCGTTTTGAGGCCGCTTAAGCAGCGAGCGCTTCAGACGGTTGGCTCAGCTCGCCTTGAACGTTTAACTTGCGTGCAAAAGTGATCGTAAAGCGTGATCCTATCCCAACTTCGCTCGCGACGTCGAGCGTCCCATCCATAGCGGTAATCAGTGACTTTGTAATCACCAACCCAAGCCCTGTGCCGCCATACTTTGTTGCAACAGTTTCATTTGCCTGAACAAACGGCGAGAACAGTCGCTCTAATGTCTGTGCGCTCATGCCCAAGCCCGTATCGGTCACTTTGAAGATGAAATGATCCAAGCCATTGACACGGGCAATACTAGCATGGAGCGTAATAGTGCCGCTGCGCGTGAACTTGGCAGCATTGGACAGCAAGTTCAAAAGGCATTGTTTTAGGCGCATCCCGTCAAGCCAAGCATCGCCTAAATTTGGTTGAATATTCAAGACCAGTTGGTTGTTGTTTTTTCCAATTTGACTTTGTACAGCATCGCATAGGCCACGCAAAAGTGGCTCAATAGGCGTCAACACTGGATTGAGGTCCATTTTGCCGGCCTCTATCTTAGAGTGATCAAGCAAATCATTGATGAGCGCCAAGAGGTGTTGCGCGGAATTGGTTACTTTCTTTGCATCCTCAGCAGTTTGACCATGGCCCGCGTCTTGGCTTTCTTCCTCTATCATTTCCGAGTAGCCGATGATCGTATTCAGGGGGGTGCGCAATTCATGGCTAACATTGGCCAGAAATGTTGACTTTGTACGGCTTGCTTCCTCTGCTGATCGTGCCTTAGCAAGCAGATGCAGGTTCGCTGAAACGATTTTATAGCTAATACCCGCAGCAAGAAGACCGGCCATAAAAAGACCAAAAAGAATGGGAAGGATTCGTTTCTGATAGGCAGTCGAACCCGGTGCCGCGTGGTGCCAGTCAATCCAGCCAACAATGGTGCCGTTTGCGTTGCGAACCAAGTAGTTGACCCGCGATCGTGTTGACGACTTTGGCGGTTGCCCGAGGTGGAGCTTTGCGCCGGTTAGACCAAAAGAAGCGCCGATAGCATCAATATTTTCTTGGCCGATAAAGGTCACCGAGACGACAAGATCACCTTGCAGTTTCTTGAAGGCACCAATCAATGGGCTGTTTTTTTCGGGTTGAAGGGGTTGCACTGATACCGCCGCCAAACGCCCGCCGAGCAAGACAACCATGTGACGCATGTCGACAGATTTCGCGTTGTCGGCCAAAGGATTGTAGCGTAAATTCTGGTTCAAACTGAGTGCCGGAATGGCGTCCTGCAAGACAGCACGGGTTTCCTCGAAATTTGAGTTGATGAATAGATAATGTAGTCCTCTGGAGGGCTTGTATACAGCAATGGCGCTTGTCGCGAGAGCAAAGTAATTAGTGGTTAGCCACTCATCATTTTGTTCAAGCACGATATTAGCAACGGCATCGTCCCAAACTGAGTATTCTGCCGAGAATGTCGCATTTGCTTTGATCAGCGTATCCATCGACTGGCTGACAAAGTTATGGCTGGACGCGGCAAACGTGTCGTCTTGATCTTTGGCAATGTCAGATAGGAGCCAAAAACCCGATATACCAATCAACATAAGCAGGCCCAAAATCGGGGAACCCAAGCGCATGAAGCTACGCCATGATATTTGTGGACTCTTTTTTAGCGTCATAAGAATTGATGACATTTGAAAGCCTAATAATAATCAATACATGGTTGCAGAAGGATACGCAGAAATTTTTGACTAACGTAAAATAGTAAACGCAAGATATGTTCATTGAACGCAATGTGATGGGAATGCGATTTTTCTAATCGGTTGTGAACTGAATGCAGAAAACTCCGGTCACGTTCGGTTGCTCATAATCACTGATCGATAAGGGTAACAGCATCCTAATCTTTTTAGGCTACCAGATGCGCTATGGACAGACGTACATTCTCAACTGGACTTCTCGCAACAGCGGGATTGACCGCTTGTCGGGGTGACGCAGCGCAAGCGCTGATCGGCGAAAAATTGCCACTTGCTCAAGGCCTGTACACCGATGGCACCATCTTTGACCTTACTGCAATTGCCAAGCCTGCAGTGATCCGCTTCTGGGGGATGTGGTGCGGTCCATGTATGCTGGATATGCCCAATTGGCTTTCAGTGGTGCGACAGTTACGCAATGGGCCGTCGGATTTCAAAGACCTCAACATATTCACCATTCACGTCGGCTTGCCCCCTGCCAACGGTCAAAACCTGAGCCAGTGGGTCGCAAACCAACAAGGCGATGTTGCCACGCCGACAGTAAATGATCACACTTTTGCCATTGCCAAGGCTGTTGGTATTAGCGGTACACCATCGACACTCTACATTGACAGGTCAGGCACCATCCAAGAACATGCGTGGCAATTCAAGAATGCCCGCGGTGTTGCTAGTTTCCTGCGCAAAGTTAAGCAACTTCATAGTAAACCTTGAAACCATTGCGAGCCTAACACTTGATCTTCGCGACATTCGCTGAGAAGACAATCCCATGAAACTCTCTGGCCTTAAAGTTCTCGATCTGTCAGCATTTTTGCCTGGCCCGCACATGACCATGATGATGGCTGATCACGGTGCCGATGTCGTTATGGTGGAACCTGCCAATGGTGTAGGCGAACCAACCCGCGTTATTGGCTATAAAACAGACGACGGTATTTCAGTTTGGTTCCGCAACATTGCGCGCGGCAAGCGTAGCCTCAAAATCAATTTGAAGGACGACGATGCTCGCGCGGTATTCTTGAAGCTCGCTGCGCAGGCCGATGTAATTGTTGAGGCTTTTAGACCCGGTGTCGTGAAAAGATTGGGGGTAGATTATGCAACTATCAAAGCCATCAATCCCCGCATTGTTTATTGCTCTATCGCGGGCTTTGGACAGGACGGACAATACGTCAATAAGCCCGGTCATGATTTGACGATGGAAGCCATGGCAGGCCTCGTCGATCTCAATCGCGGCCTAACCGACGACAAGCCCGCTAGCCCGTCGATTCCAGCCGCTGATATGGCTGCAAGTCTCATGGCGTTTGCCGCGATTATGATGGCGCTGTTCAGGCGCTCCCAAACAGGTAAAGGCGATTACATCGATTTGTCGATGTATGATGCATTGCTGTCATGGACGCCAAATGTGTTGGGGCCTGTGTTTGCCGATAACGCGCACCCTATTGCCAAAGAAATGCGTCCCTTTGGCGGTGCGGCCATGTATCGGCCCTACGAAACCGGCGATGGCAAATTTCTCGTGCTTGGTGGCTCGGAACATCATTTTGCCAAAAATTTGCTCGACGCATTGGGGCGCCCAGAGCTATTAGCCTATGCCAAGCTGGAGCCGGGGCCAGCACAGGACCCGTTGAAGCGTTATTTCGAAGAGACTTTTGCCAGCAAGACTTTAGAGGGATGGATCGTATTCCTAAAAGATGTCGATCTATGTTGGGCACCAGTTCGAAGCCTTAAAGAGGCGATGGAAGACCCCTACACTCTCGCACGCAAGATGGTTTTAACCGATGAGCAGGGGCAAAAGCATTTAGGCATTCCCATCAGGTTTGCCGATGAACCGGGCCAAGCTGATTTAACATTGCCTAATTACGGCGCGCATTCAAAAGAGCTAGCCCGCGAAGCGGGCCTCAGTGAAGCCGATATTGAGGTGCTGATGGCGCGGAATAGCTTGTGATTTGACGTGCCTCTCCAAAGTTGAGGCTTGCGCCTGAAGATAGTAGCCAACTTGTGGTCAGGTAAGACCAACGGGCCATTGAATGAACACACTATAAAGAGTTGTCAGCCCGGCCATAGCGCAGCAAAGAGCCGGGACCTTGTCGGTTTTGGGCACGAATGCAGCGGGGTCCCCGATATTCGCTTTGTTCGTCGGGGAAGACAAACTGGGCTGATAGGCCTGAGTCCTTTCATCGCGCTTATGGTATAACTTGAGCTCATTCACCTTCACCAAAGCGGTCGGCAACAAGTGAAGCGAGCGCGTCAAGGGCCACAGCGGCGCGTGGGCCACTTGCTGAAACCTCGATCTGGGAACCAATTCCAGCGGCAAGCATCATCAAGTCCATGATACTCTCGCCGTCGACTTCTTGATCCTCGCGGCTAACGCGAATGTCGCAATCGGAATATTCGCCAGCCAACATCGCGAATTTCGATGACGCTCGCGCGTGCAATCCACGTTTGTTCACAATGTCTAGGGTTCGATGGGCGCGCTCCGTCATGGTTTATCCGCTTGCCAAAAGTGAAGATGCGATTGCAATATATTTGCGCGCCGCATCTTGGGCGGCAAAGACCGCGCGGGGTAGGCTTTCTTTCCCGCGCACTTCTGCCAATTTTATCAGCATCGGCAAATTGGCACCTGCAATTACCTCATAATTACCTTTGTTCATGATAGAAATTGCCAGATTTGACGGTGTACCGCCAAACATATCCGTGAGAACAATCACGCCTGCCCCGGTGTCAACTGTTTGGCAAGCCGACAAGATATCATCACGGCGCGTTTGCATGTCATCATCTGCCCCGATGCAAATAGCTGACATATTGGCCTGAGCACCCACAACATGTTCAGCCGCGAGGATAAGCTCACGAGCTAAAAATCCATGACTGACTACGACAACGCCGATCATGCGTGCTCCAACTGTATGCGTTTGATTGCGCTCACGGCTATCACGGTAGTAGCTATTGGAGATTTGGCGAGCCACATTTTCTGCACCCCCCTACCCAGAAACTCAGTGCTGCGCTTCAGGTAAACGCACCACGATGCCGTCAAGCTCGGCTGTGACCGAAATCTGGCACGATAAACGACTTTCTGGGGTAACACCTTCAGCAAAATCAAGCATGCTTTCTTCCATGCTGCCTGCTTTGGTCAATTTTGGCAGCCATGCGGCATCGACGTATACATGACAGGTGGCGCACGCGCACGCACCACCGCAGTCCGCATCAATGCCGGGTACACGGTTTTTGATAGCGCCTTCCATGATGGTGGACCCAAGCGGCACGTCGATTGAATGCTCTTTACCATTGTGTTCGATATAAGTGACCTTAGCCATGGTGGTATTCTTATCCCTATTTGAGCGTGTTGGTTGAAGTGTTAAGCGGTACCTGCCGCTCCAATCTCTTTCATTGATATAGACATATCAGCCAAAGTTTCTGGCGCAAGCGTGCCATGCCGCGCGATGACTTGTTTTGCCACGATAAACTCAGGCGGCGCGTTAATTGCATCCACACCCAACAAGCGGTTTTGGGCGTCCAAATAGAAGGCTGCGAAGCGTTTGCTGTCTGGATCGCCGCGCAAAACCGTTTGAGTTGCCCCCGCACTTAAGCCTGCAGTTTGCAGCTTCACATCATATTGATCCGACCAAAACCACGGTACATCTTCGTGCGGACGCGGCAAACCCATGATCGCAGCGGCGGCGAGCTTGCCTTGCTCCAATGCGTTATGAACACTCTCAAGGCGGCCGCGACGATCGCCATAATGAACCAATGGGCGATTGGCGCAGTCGCCTATGGCAAAAACATTCGGGTCGCTGGTGCGTGCATCCTTGTCGGTTTCAATGCCATTGCTCGCGAGAATTCCGGCATCAATGGCCAATTCGGAATTGGGTAAAATACCGATGCCGACCAGCACGACATCAGCGGCAACAAATGTGCCGTCGGTCAACGTCACGCCGGTCGCGCGCGTCGTGCCGTTAATGGATTCGATCTTTGCCGAAGTGACAATGCGCACGCCGGCATCTTTGTGGAGTTTTTCAAAGAAAGCCGAAACAACGGGCGGTGCGACCCGCGCTAACACGCGTTCTGCGGCCTCAAGTATAGTGACGTTCATACCAGCTTTGCGCGCAACAGCGGCAACCTCCAGCCCTATATAACCACCGCCGATCACAACTAACGACTTGCCGCTCGTGAAGTCACCGGCCAGTCCGTCCACGTCAGCAACGGTTCGCAAATAATGCACGCCGTTTAAGGTCGAGCCGGGGCAAGCAATTTTTCGCGCCCGTGATCCTGTGGCAATGATGAGCGCATCGTAAGGAAAAGTACGCGCATCATTGGTCGTTACAATCTGTGCGGCTCGGTCAATTGCGGTAACGCGCTTAGAGGTGATCACCTCAACATGATCATCGTGCCAAGCCTGTGCGGGCTTTAGCGTAACCCGCTCCATGCTCATCGCCCCTGAAAGATAGGCTTTGGACAAAGGCGGGCGCTGATAGGGAAGCACATCTTCTTCGCCAATCATCGTAATGCTGCCCGCGAATTGGCCAGCACGCAGGCTGGTGGCAGCCTGCGTCGCGGCTTGGCCAGCGCCGATGATAACAACCTTCTCAATCGCCATTTTGTTGGCCCACCCAGTCCAGATACATTCTCATAGACACGGTTTGGTGCTGTGAGAAGTCACTAATGTTGTGCGCTTGCATTGTGCAATCCTTGCTAAACTGAGAGGCGGGTGCGCCAATCATCAAATTTCCACTCTTGCCTTCTTGCACAACATCCTGTCTATGGCGCGTGGGCCACCTGCTCCCACCGGCAGGCGCTCATCTGAAAGGATGGGAGTAATATGACAGAGAATACGCATAATCCTGCAAAGCCGCACATGCGGCCCGCTGACCCCCGATTTTCGAGCGGTCCAACCAAAAAGCGCCCCAATTGGTCTGTTGACGCGCTATCAAGCGCCGTGCTTGGCCGTTCGCATCGCTCCAAGCCTGGTAAAGCGCGCTTGAAGTTGGCGATTGATCTCACCCGTGAAGTTTTGCGCGTGCCTGATAATTACCGCATCGGCATTGTCGCAGGATCAGACACCGGTGCTGTTGAGATGGCGATGTGGTCAATGCTCGGGCCCAAGCCCGTTGCGACCCTCGCATGGGAGAGCTTTGGCGAGGATTGGGTCACGGACGCCGTGAAACAGCTCAAACTTGATCCCGTTGTGATAACCTCTGCCTACGGAGCACTGCCCGATCTAGGCGCCGTACCCACAAAGACCCATGATGTGATCTTCACATGGAATGGTACAACATCTGGCACGCGCGTGCCCAATGCGGATTGGATTGCTGCCGACCGCGAAGGCATCACGATTTGCGATGCGACTTCTGCCGCCTTTGCCCAACAATTGGATTGGGCAAAACTCGATGTCGTGACATTCTCTTGGCAGAAGGTTCTGGGCGGGGAGGGCGCGCACGGCATGTTGATCCTCGGCCCTCGCGCTGTGGCCCGCCTTGAAAGCTATAGCCCGCCTTGGCCGATGCCAAAGCTGTTCCGCATGACCAAAGGCGGCAAGCTGGTTGAGGGCA
>JAYSRI010000107.1:0-1968 GCA_043721175.1 Alphaproteobacteria bacterium | reverse complement strand
AAATGGGCGGTAAACCCGTCTAGTGTCGACCCATCTTGGGCCGCTTTTTTTTCTGGCATGGGTGATAGTGCCGTTCAAGCTGAGCAAGCGGCAAACGGACCTTCATGGAAGCGTACCGACTGGCCCAAGTCCGAAACCAGCGAGCTTCTCGCCAGCCTCGATGGCAATTGGGCGCTGATTGAGCCCAAAATTGAAAAGAAAATCGCCGCAGTCGCTCTCCCTGCTGCCAGTGAGGGCGACGTTCTGCGCGCAACGCGGGACAGCATCAAAGCACTGATGATGATCCGCGCTTTCCGTATTCGCGGTCATTTGGCGGCAAATCTTGATCCCCTTGGCCTCAAAGCCGGCCGCGAGCCTCAGCCAGAATTACAAGTTGAGAATTACGGCTTTGGTCCCGCTGATATGGACCGCCCGATCTTCATCGACTTTGTACTTGGCTTGGAATACGCAACGCCGCGCCAAATGCTGGATATTTTGACTCGCACTTATTGCTCCACCGTCGGCATTGAGTTCATGCACATCTCTGACCCCGCCGAGAAACAGTGGCTGCAAGAGCGCATCGAAGGACCAGACAAAAGCATCGCCTTCACTGATGAAGGTAAAAAGGCAATATTATCCAAGGTTATCCAGGCTGAAACGTTCGAAAAATTCCTGCACAAACGCTTCCCTGGCACCAAGCGCTTCGGCCTTGATGGAGCCGAGGCGCTGATCCCGGCTATGGAGCAAGTGATCAAGCGCGGCGGCAATTTGGGCGTAAAGGACATCGTGTTGGGCATGCCCCACCGTGGTCGGCTTAACGTGCTGGCTGCCGTGATGGGTAAACCATATCATGTGATCTTTCATGAGTTTCAGGGCGGCTCTGCCACCCCCGACGATGTTGAAGGCTCTGGCGACGTCAAATATCACATGGGTGCGTCGTCTGATCGCTCGTTTGATGGCAACAAGGTACATCTGTCGTTGACGCCGAATCCATCGCATTTGGAGATCGTCAACCCGGTTGTACTGGGCAAGTGCCGCGCTAAAATGATGACGCATGGGCCAGATAAAGCTGAGCAATTCCGCGCTGTTATGCCAATCCTGTTGCACGGTGACGCCGCGTTTGCTGGTCAAGGCGTGGTGGCAGAGTGCTTTGCGATTTCGGGTGTTCGCGGTCATCGCACGGGTGGTACGGTGCATCTTATCGTCAACAACCAGATTGGCTTTACGACTGCGCCCACTTATTCGCGTTCGTCGCCTTATCCATCAGACGTCGCGTTGATGGTGGCGGCCCCTATTTTCCACGTCAACGGGGACGATCCAGAGGCGGTTGTTTTTGCAGCTAAAGTTGCTACCGAATATCGCCAAAAGTTTGCTAAAGACGTTGTAATCGACATTTTCTGCTATCGTCGCTTTGGTCATAATGAAGGCGATGATCCGACGATGACAAACCCTGTCATGTACGCCAAGATCAAAGACCAAAAGCCGACACGGGAACTTTATGCCGCGCGATTAATCGAGCAGGGCCTTGTTGCGCAGGATCAAGTCGATAGCGAAGTCAAAGAGTTTGAAGACTTTTTGGACCGTGAATTTGAGGCAGGTAAAACCTACACGCCTAACAAGGCCGACTGGCTCGACGGTGTATGGGCTGGTTTGGGCTTACCAGACACAGAAGACCGTCGGGGCGATACCGATTTGACGGCTGAAAAATTGGTGGAGCTTGGTACAAAAATCACCGCCATCCCTGAAAATGTGGCTGTCCACAAAACAGTCGAGCGCGTCGTTCAGGGGCGACGAAAAATGGTCGAAACGGGCGAGAATGTCGATTGGGCATTGGGCGAGCACTTGGCGTTCGCTAGTTTGCTCGATGAGGGCTTCCCGGTGCGCCTTTCAGGCCAAGACAGCTGCCGTGGCACATTCAGCCACCGCCACAGCCACTTTGTCGATCAAAAAACCGAAGAGCGCTACACGCCGCTCAATAACATCAGCGCT
>JAYSRI010000106.1:0-1971 GCA_043721175.1 Alphaproteobacteria bacterium | reverse complement strand
ACAATCCGACCGAATTCTATTTAGTCTGGACTGGCAGAGCATGGATGTCCAATCTGCCTTCGCTCGGCATGGACAAGGACAATAGCATTTTTATCAATACCGACGGCGGAAGCGATGAGTTTAATAACTCGGTGAGAGAGCAAGCAGGTGGCAATCGCTTTATCTACGAGCATCTTCGACCGAATGTTGGATCGTCGTTAGGATGTTTTCATCTGACAGCGCCTAATTTGCAGCCATATCTTGGTAACTGCGTTTATGTTTCGCGAAATGGCGTTGAAATAGCCTTTGGTACATTTGGCCGCAGCGCATCTACCCCCGGTGTTTTAAGCGAGCTAGAATTGTTCGGAAACGCCTATGAATATCCAATTAACGTCAATGACCCGTCGCGAGGGGCAACGCGCGTGTTTCCATGTGGCGGAGTTATAACAGGGGGTGGCTGCAATATCAGTGTGCGATATCCTAATGGTTTTGAGGTAAGGAAGACAGGTTCATACAACGCAAAAGATGTTGTGTTTCAGATGTTCAGCAACACAGAAAATACACCAACGCTGTTGCGGAGCTTGGCGATCTTCACCTTCAACTCGACGATTTCCAGCAAAACCAACACCTATCTCCGTCCCAAGAGCGTCACCCAGACGATGAGCGACAATGGCCGCGTCTGGAAATATACGTTCAATGGTAGTGGCAATATGACCAAGATTGAGCGGCCAACGGGCGTCTCGGTCTCGATGACCTATGACGGCAGCAACCGCGTTACCAGCTTCACCAACAACGTCGGCACATGGCGTTATGCGTACCCGTCCTCAACGCAGTCAGTCGTTACCAACCCCGACGGGTCAACCAAGACGGTCAATTATATCAAGAAACGCGGCTATGCGACGATGGTGCGTGATGAGCTTCTGCGCACGACCAATTACAGTTACGATAGCAATGGCCGGGTAACATCAATCACTTACCCAGAAGGCAATAACCGGACGTTTTCATATGATGCGCGCGGAAACCTGACCCAAGCGGTCGAAAACCCAAAGCCGGGTTCGGGAGAGTTGCCACTGGTGACGAGAGCCGAATATGAACCAACATGCGCGTCACGCATCACTTGCAATAAGCCGATCAGGGTGATTGATCCGCGCCTCAATGCGACTGACTTTGTCTATTCCCCTCAATACGGCTTGCCAGTGACGGTTACGCAGCCAGCGCCTAACTCAGGCGGTGTTCGTCCGCAAACGCGCAACTCATACATTGGCCAGCGCAATTTCCTTGGCCCAACTCCGACCACATCGTTTCAAAACTTGGTTGTCACGCAAGCCGAACACGCCGCACAAGCGGCCCAGCTTACCCCCGTGCTTAAAGAAAGCAGCTTCTGCCAGACGCAGGCAAGTTGTGCAGGCACTGCCGATGAGGTCAAAACCGTTTATGATTATGCTACTGCGCCCGTGCCTGGATCAGCGGCGAATAATGTGATCCCTGTCGGGGTAAGAACACAGCTTGGCGAAGGCACCCCGCTCAATAGCATGGCGATGACCTATGATCTGGTCGGCAACCAACTGTCCGAAGATGGCCCGCTGCCCGGCACTGGCGACACCAGTCGCTTCAGCTATGATGTGTACCGCCAGCAAATCGCGGCGATTGAGCCTGACCCCGACGGCGCAGGCGCGATGCGCGCGACCGCGACGCGTTCAACCTATAATGTTGATGGCCAACTCACCCTGCTTGAAAATGGCTCAGTGGCGAGTGACACGGATACAAGCCTATCCTCGTTTGCAATGCTTGAGCGCACCGCCACTGCCTATGACAGCCTTGGGCGACCATCAGCGGTTGCGCGCGGCGGCACCGGAGCAACGCTTGCCTTCGCGCAAATGGGCTATGATCTGCGCAGTCGTCCAGACTGTTCGGCAACGCGGATGAATGCTGCGGACTTCCCCTCAATTGGTGCAGGTGGCGTGCTTTCTGGCGGTGGCCTCATCGGCGCGT
>JAYSRI010000105.1:0-4900 GCA_043721175.1 Alphaproteobacteria bacterium | reverse complement strand
GAGCGCTTCTTGGCTGTCGATGTTCTCGATAGTCAAAAAGAAGCCGCACAGGCGTTGAAGCCGATTTATGGTCGCTCGCTATTGGGTCGCACAACCTTCGTGTTTGACGGCGTGAGCAGTGACACACTCAAGCAGTTTGGCGAAAGCCGCCGTGTCGGTCTTGCCGACTTGTTTGTCGCTTTGGCGCAATAGGAGGGTCTGAACATGATCACAGGATTACTTCTCGCTTTGGCCCCACGCACACCGATTGCGGCCAATGACACCACATCAGAAGGGCAAAAATTTCCACCCCAGCCACGCAAGCGGGTCGCCGCGACTGGCAGTGTTGTGCGCGCTATCAAAACTGTTGCAGTCGCCATGACGGTAACGGGCTTGGCACTCATTGGCTACGGCACCAGCAATTGGTCATTTGACCCAGTGTCAGGCCTGAAAATTCAAACCGCATCTATCAGCTTTACCCACCTCAAGGAGGTATGTTCATGAACAAGTTTCTAACTCTGATCCGCCGGGACATGGCCGATAATCGTGGCGCTTTGATCATCACGCCTTTGGTGATTGCCGCGATTTTGTTGACCGTCACCATCTTCGCGAGCCTAACTGGCAATGCCCGCTTTGGCTTTGATCCCAAGGATTTTTCCAGCACAAATTCCCAAGGTAGTGCGTCGATTGATGTTGATGGCAACACCGCTCGCGTTACTCGAGGTCCTGACGGTCGAGTGATCGTTACAGGACTAGGGGGTCAAAGCAAGTCGCTCAACGAGTTAATTGACCCCAAGCAAAAGGCTGCATTGACGACGATCTTACCCTTTGGGACAGGCATAGCGTCAACGCTTCCTCTTGCCATTGCGGCCATTGCCATACTCTTTGTATTGGCAGCTGGTCTCCATGACGAGCGCAAAGACCGGACAATCCTGTTCTGGAAGTCTATGCCCGTGACCGATCTGCAAACCGTGGGGGCCAAATTGGTATCTATTGTAGGTGGCGGGTTTGGTGTGGCTTTTGCTGTGGTGGTAGCGTTGCACCTAGCGATCACAATTGTCGCGGTTATGACACTTGGCAATGTTGGAATTGTGGGCGTTCCTTTGGGTGCAGTCTTGCTGAACGCCAGCAAGATGTGGATTGTGATGTTGGTCGGCCTATTGGTCTATATCGGTTGGGCATTGCCCGTTTATGGCTGGACGACGATGGTCAGTGCTTGGGCACCCAAGATGCCATTTGTGGCGGCGTTTGCGCCTCTGATTGTTGTGCCTTTGGTCTACATGGCCATCGCATTTCGTGGCGACGAAAGCGATCCGATCTTTCACGCTTTGTGGGATCCAGTTGGTCGGTTGATCGGGGAACCGGTGTTTACAGGCGCAAAACATGCCCTCGACATGAAGGTCGGTGACTCGCCAGCGTTGCCGATAAACGAACTCCTCGTGCAGTTCAGCCACAGCCTGACCCAACCTGCATTTTGGCTTGGCATCGTGGCAGCCGGTGGCTTCATCTACGCCGCCAGCGAAATCCGCCGCCGCCGGGCTTTGTAGGGGTCTCTATCGCGAAGAGGGTGATCGCAGGATCACCCTCTAACTATTTTCAGGAGGGGTTCAAAGGCATACATTGCGGCTCGTCGCCCGGCGGCTGGATAAATTGTCCGAAGGATGCCTGCTTTCAAAAGCAAATTGATAAATCGATACGCAGTCCCATGCGGCACACCAGATTTTTTTGTAAATACATCATTGCGGAACACAGGTCTCTCAAACAAAAAATCTAGTGCTTTGGTATTCCACTGTGAACTGAGTAAACTCCGGAATTTATCCTTCATGTCTTCGTACAGCGTTTTAATCTCGTTTGCTTTGATGAGGTTTTGCTTTGCTTGTTCTTCTAGCCCCTTTAGAAAAAAGATGACCCACTCAGTCCACGCCCCCGAGCCAGAAACTGCTCTCATGGCATCAATGTAATGGTCTTTATTCTGCTCGAAGTAACTGCTTATGTAAAAGTGGGGCGCACAGATAGCGTTTTTTTGCCACAGCATCAGTGTAACGAGCATCCGACCGATGCGTCCATTTCCATCTTTGAAAGGGTGGAGCGCTTCAAATTCAAGATGGGCAAGTGCTGTTCTGATGTGTATTTCGCACGGACTATTGTGAATAAAACTAAATAAATCATCAAGGCCGCTATCAAGTTGTTCTGGACTAATTGGAATAAATAGAACCTTGCGTTTTCCGCGATCTGCTAGATAGTTTTGCTCGGTTTTAAAGACTCCGGGCATCATGAGCGCTCCTCTGCCATATCCGAGTAGGATTTGATGAGTTGACCGGATCGTAAACTTGTCGAGCTGATAACCTTGCTTCAGGTATTGTTGTGCGGCGTTCATGGCACGCTCATAAAGATATACTTCAAGCGTATCATTCCTAGCTATTTGTAGTGGAGCCGTGGCACTGTCATCTTGGTCCGCTTCAAACTCAAGGAGCTCATCGAGCGTCGTAATTGTTCCTTCAATCCGAGACGAATCAACAGCCTCTTGTCGTTGCAGGGGTGCTAACAAGATAGCAGAGTTATGCATGCTTTGTAGCATTTGATCGTATCGCGCCAATGCAGCCGAAGCGTTTGCCAGCGGCACCAAAAGCCGACTGAAATCTAGTTGATTTGGCGGAAACTCCCCGTAGTGATACTTGACGGCATCGGTCAAATCCAATGAAAGTTCAGTCATTTTTGACTCCCAAAATTGAGAAAAAATATAACACAAGTGATTTTGCTTGTTATCTATTAGATGCAAGACACTTTGTCTACCAAATTTTGCAAAAAATAGAAGTCAATTATCGTTGCGTTCAAAAAATAGAACTCAAGCCTCAGAGGCTTTTATTATTTCTCAAGTTTGACGTACAAAGGCAAAACAACAAGGACAGGCCATGACTTTTTTTGAGGCAAATTTTGATGGGATCGTTGGGCTGACGCACAATTATGGTGGGTTGAGTGCGGGAAATTTAGCCTCGGCAGCTCATGCGAATGCGGTATCACGGCCGCGCGAAGGCGCGCTTCAGGGATTGGCGAAGGCCAAGATGTTGGCTGACTTGGGTTTGACGCAAGGGCTTTTGCCTCCCCATGAACGCCCGCATATTCCGACATTGAAGGCACTTGGCTTCACGGGTTCTGACAAGCAAATCTTGGAAAGCGCTTGGCGCATTGACAAGGCACTGGTGCGCAACGTTTCGTCGTCAGCGCAAATGTGGGCGGCTAATGCAGCCACCGTTTCGCCAAGCCCTGATTGCGCTGATGGACGTCTCCATTTTTCACCCGCGAATTTGTTGACGATGCCCCATCGCGCTTTGGAAGCTGATCAGACGCGGCGCAGCCTATCTGCAATTTTCGCTGATCCTAGACACGTCCAAGTTCACCAGCCATTACCCTACCAACCCGCCTTCGCCGATGAAGGGGCCGCTAACCACATGCGCTTGTGTGCCAGTCACGGGCAGACGGGCGTTCAAGTATTTGTTTGGGGTCGTGATGGATTTGGTCATCAAACGACGTCGTATCCGGCGCGCCAAACCTTGCAGACCGGGCAAGCTATCGCGCGTCGCCACGGACTTTTGGCAGCAAATACGCTCCACCTCCAGCAAAGCCGGATTGCCATCGAAGCTGGCGCGTTTCACAATGATGTCGTTGCTGTTGCCAGTCGCAATGTGTTGTTCTGTCATGAACACGCATTTGAGAACCAAGCAGCGGCACTCGATCAAATCCGCTGCGCCTGCGACAGTTTGATGGACTTGGCGATTATCGAAGTCCCCGACGCTCAAGTGCCACTTGCCGACGCCATCAAGTCCTATTTGTTTAACACGCAATTGTTGGAAATGCCGGGTGACGATCGACTTGTGTTAGTGGCGCCAGAGGAATGTCGGGAGAATATCGCTACGGCGCGCTATCTCGATAATTTGGTTGCCAGCAATGGGCCAATTGGGCGAGTGATGTTTGTCGATGTGCGTCAATCGATGCGCAATGGCGGCGGGCCAGCTTGCTTGCGCTTGCGGGTGGTCATGAATGATGCGCAATATGGTTCGTTGGGCGCGCGTGCGGTAGTGGATCAAACCTTGTTTGACGAGCTCAACATTTGGGTCAAAAAGCATTATCGCGAGACACTAGCGCCTGACGATTTGGCCGATCTTACGCTGCTCGATGAAGGGCGTGTTGCGCTTGATGAGTTGACCAACATCATGAAGCTGGGCGCAGATTTTTACCCATTTCAGCGGGCGTGATTAATCAAGCATAGTTGAAACTAATCGACATCCGCTTGCCCTTAGAGCGATTGGGTAGCACTTCGTGGCGCAGCCAGCTTTCCCATAAAATGACTTCGCCTTCCATGGGGTCCAAAAACACAAACGGTTGCAAGTCCTGGCGCGCATCGGCGCGGCGCATTGGGGCCGCCATCATCATCGGTAAACGTGGGTCCTCTAGTTTTAGGCGCGCGGAGCCATCAGGAAGCGCCACATAAAAAGTGCCCGAAACAACACTATTGGGGTGGATGTGGCCACTATGAGAACCGCCATCAGGCATAACGTTGACCCACATACTATCCAGCTTTAATCGACCGGTCCCCAGATCAAACCCAACCTTGTCGGCAAACCTCCCAACGTGCTTGTCGAGCAAACGCTTCAGCGTACCAAAAGCGGTTACGCGCGTCGGCAAATCGCTAAGCGACGCATAAGATGTATAGCCTTTGTAAGCATGATCGCGACACCATCTGCGCCCTGCTTTGTCTTCGATTTCCAGCAAGAGGCAGGCATCTTGCAAATCAACCATCAAGTCTTGGCCTGATTTGGCGACGGGCGCGCGGTAAACTTGGGTTGCAAACAGGCTCAGAGTTTCAGTCATGCCAACGTCTTAGTCGCAGAAAGCAAATCTGAAAACCCTCTCGTCTATGCGC
>JAYSRI010000104.1:0-4907 GCA_043721175.1 Alphaproteobacteria bacterium | reverse complement strand
AACTGGGCAAGGACATGGGTTTTTATACCGATCCCTATTCCGATTTTGGTCGCCTAACGCTGGAATTGCGCCGCGCGATCCGTTTGGTGGTTGATACAGGGCTGCACCACAAACGCTGGCCCCGTCAGCAGGCGATTGACTATATTCTCGCCAATCAACCCGGCGACGAAGCCAGCGCCCGTCGTGACATCGACCGCTATATCGTCATGCCGGGGCAAGCCACTGCCTATCTGATTGGGCAGATCGAAATTCTGCGACTACGCGAAGCAGCGCGTACACGCTTGGGGGCAGGGTTCACTTTGGCAAAATTCCATGACGTGGTGCTGGGTAATGGTTCGGTGCCGCTGGACGTTTTGGGTGAATTGGTCGGGGCATTGGCTTAAGGACTTGCAGGCTTAAGCCTCAATCCGGCCCACTCGAAATGCACCAAGATCGGCGTAAGTTGCGCGGTCACTGAACGCAAAGGCTGTATCGTCGACCTTAACGTCGGCGCGGCGCAAATGCCGCGATAGCGTGAGGCCTGCTAACGTGCGACACCGTGAAAGCGCCACATAGGTTTGACCATGAGCGAACGCGCCTCGGCCGAAATCGACGTGCACAGCATCAAACGTCAGGCCCTGAGCCTTGTGGACGGTTAAAGCCCAAGCCGGCCGCAATGGCACTTGACGGAAGACCCCGACAGCTTTGCGTTGTGGCACGCCTTCTCCGTCAGCTTCGTAAACGTAACGCTCCCAATCGGCGGGCTCAATCTCATAGGTTGCTCGCCCAATTCGCACAAAAACCGACGTTTTGCCCAGATCAACAACCGTACCCAAGGTGCCATTGACCCAGCGCTTGTCAGCGTCATTGCGCAACAGCATGACGCGCGCGCCGATCCGCAAGACAAGATCGCTGTCAGTGGGGAAGATACGCTCGTCAAACTGGCCCTCGACTTTGGCACCATAAGTGGCTTGCTCGCCAGAAAGCCGCGCCATTTCAAGGTCATTGATGCGCCGTGCCGCTTCATTGGTGGTTGTCAGCACGATGGCACCGTCGCCACCTTCATCTTCAAACGGTGGCGGATCGCCCACGACACGTTCGTCCAGCAAATTGGCATCGTCCATATTGGGTCGCCCACGCCGCATCCGGTCGAGCATGTCGAGGAAGCGGGCTTCCGATTGACGAAACACTTGTTGGAGTTCAATGGCCGTCCAATCCATTGCTTTGACAGCGGGTGCATCAAAGAAATAGGGACCGCCAAACCAGGCATTGAGGTTAGGTTCATCTTCGCGGCTAACGACGGGTGGCAATTGCGCGCTGTCGCCGACACACAAAATCCGACACCCGCCAAATGGCCGCGACACACCTCTGTGCAAGCGCATCGAGCGGTCAATTGCATCCATCAAGTCCGACCGCACCATCGAAATCTCGTCAATCACCAATAGCTCTAAGGCTTTGAGCATCCGGCCATCGCGGACACGGCGCACATCTTGGGGTTGGATCATCGCGGGTGGCAACTTGAAAAGCGAATGGATTGTTTGCCCGCCAGCGTTGAGCGCGGCGATACCAGATGGCGCGACGATGGCTGCTTTGAGCTCGGTCGTGTCAAGGAAGGCCCGCAAGAATGTGGTTTTGCCAGTGCCGGCACGACCCGTTAGAAATACCCCGCCCTCGGCTTGTTCAATACGCGTCGCGACCTCTCCATAGGGGCCGTCGGCGAGGGCAAAGTTGGTTTCGCGCGGCTTAGCCTCGATACGGCCATGCCCGCTTTGCAGACGTGCCATCGCCATGCCGCCATCAGGGTCGTCAACTTTAGCAACAACAGTTCCGTTGCGGATTAAGACAGCCGAAAATCCGTTGCCTGTATCAACCAAGCGGGCGACGCCGCCGCGCAACGGTAATTCCTTGACAGTCTTCACGTCGTCCACTCCCTGTTAGCCTTGTGCAAGGCGTCATGCGCTGAGGTCAAGGGGGTCGAAGCCTCTCGTTAGGGACGGAGAAAACCGGCTATCAGGCCAAATGCCCCATAAATTGGCACGGTTGCGGGGCGTTTGACTGCGGCGGATCAGGGCCTGCCAAGGTCGCTGTGCGCGCGAACGCGTTTGTGCGAAATAGTCGGCCATCAATCATACAGCGAGTTTGGTAACTCGCGGTCCGCGAGCTTGCGACTATTGTCAGTCAAAAACTACCGCTCAACGCACAGTGCCACGCCCATGCCGCCACCAATGCACAATGTCGCCAGTCCGCGTTTTGCATCTCGCGCCATCATTTCGTGCAGCAATGTTACCAGCACGCGCGCACCCGACGCACCGATGGGATGACCAAGAGCGATTGCGCCACCGTTGACGTTCACTTTGGCACTATCCCAGCCCATGTCGCGGTTGACGGCAATAGCTTGGGCGGCAAACGCTTCGTTGGCTTCGATTAAATCCAGATCGCCAATCGTCCAGCCTGCATTTGCCAATGCCCGCCTTGACGCTGGAATTGGTCCCGTACCCATGATGGAAGGGTCCACGCCAGCTGTTGCAAATGAGGCGATCCGTGCCAACGGTGTGAGGCCGCGTTTGCTGGCCTCTGATGCGCTCATCAGCACCAAAGCTGCCGCACCATCATTAATACCCGACGCATTGCCCGCTGTGACAGTGCCGTCCTTTTTGAAGGCCGGGCGCAAGGCGGTGGCGGCTTCCATGGTTGCGCCGTGACGGATGTATTCATCCTTGTTGACAATGGTATCGCCCTTGCGGCCCTTCACTGTGACAGCAGCAATCTGGCTATCAAAGCGGCCAGCACTTTGAGCGGCTTCGGCTTTATTTTGGCTGGCGGTCGCGAACTGGTCTTGCTCGTCGCGGCTGATCTGCCATTTTTCGGCAACATTCTCGGCGGTGATGCCCATGTGATAGCCAAAGAAAGCGTCGGTCAGGCCGTCTTTGACCATGGTATCAACAAAAGCCATGTCGCCCATTTTTTGGCCCGCCCGCAAATAGCCGGCATGGGCTGACAAGCTCATGCTTTCTTGGCCGCCGGCAACTACAATGTCGGCACTTCCCGTCATGATTTGCTGGGCTGCCAATGCTACGGCGCGTAAGCCAGAGCCGCAGACCTGATTGATCAACCAAGCCGGCGCATGGTCGGTGATGCCGGCCGCCCGGCTGGCTTGGCGTGCCGGATTTTGGCCTTTCCCGGCATTGAGAACCTGCCCAAAGATCAATTCGGAGACATCTTCGCCCGTGACATTTGCACGGGAAAGTGCTTCCACAATCGCTGTGCGACCCAGTTCGTGGGCTTCCACCGTTGCGAAAGCGCCAGAGAATGAGCCGATTGGGGTGCGGGCTGCCGAAACGATTACAATATCGGACGTTGGGGTGCTCATGGGTTTTTGCCTTTACGTTTATGGGTCAGCTTGGCGTTAGCATGAGGTTGAAGCGGCTGCCATGGGTTAAATCAAACATGCTCTGCGATGTGTCAGCAAACAGAGTGATTTCGCACCTGCCCAATTGTCTTGCATATGCGAAATGAGCGCGCGAAAATGCACAACCATCATTTTCTTGATCGTCAAACTCAAACTGGCATCACATCCGCAAAGTCTCGCGCCAATATGACAACGCAAGTAGCCTTGGTCACCATCAAAAAATATGCCAACCGGCGACTCTATAACACGGCCACGAGCAGTTACGTGACGCTGGAATATCTTGCACAAATGGTTCGTGATGGCATTGACTTTGAAGTTTTTGACGCAAAATCCGGCGATGACATTACCCGCTCGGTGCTGACTCAAATCATACTGGAGGCAGAAAGTTCCGGCACTAATCTGTTGCCTGTCAACTTTTTGCGCACGATCATCCGTTCGTATGGCGATAGTGTTCAAGGCTTTTTACCATCATATCTGGATTTGGCGATGAAGAGCTTTACCGATAGTCGGGAGCAATTTTCAAAAGCAATGACTGGCAGTTTCGATTTGGCGTCGCCTGTCGACTTTTTTCAACAGGCTGTGCGCACTAATATGTCGGTGATGGTGGAAGCCGCGCGGGCTTTCACATCTGTCGTCGTGCCGTCAAAAGCTAAAGCCGCGTTAAAAACTGTCGGAAAAGCGCAAGCCAATAACGATATGGCGGCGATGCAAGCTCAGTTGGCGGCGATGCAAGCGCGCTTGGATAAGCTCGATGGTCCCGCTAGCTGACCGTAAACGCGAATTTGTGACTTGAATTTCACGCACTTAAGGGCCACGTCGAAACCATGTTTATACAAACTGAAGCCACACCAAACCCCGCGACACTGAAATTCCTGCCAGGACGCGATGTCCATCCAGGCGGTGCCATTGAGTTTAACGATATTGCCGCAGCGCAAGTCTCGCCGTTAGCGAGCGCGCTTTTCAATGTGGACGGCGTGAGACGCGTCTTTTTCGGTAACGATTTCATTACTGTAACCAAGACCGACGACTATGAATGGCCCCACATTAAGCCCTCGTTGTTGGGCGCCATCATGGACACTTATGTGTCAGGCAAGCCCGTGATGAATGAAGGCGCAGTGGCGGAACCAAAAACCGCTTCGCACGCTTATGAAGGTGATACCGCGCAGATCGTGCGGGAGATTGAGGAATTGTTGGCGACGCGGGTGCGACCCGCGGTCGCTCAAGATGGAGGGGACATCGATTTTGACCGCTTTGATCCTGAAACGGGCGTAGTTTATGTGCGGCTGCGCGGTGCATGTGCTGGTTGCCCATCTTCAACAATCACCCTCAAGCAAGGCATTGAGAACATGGTCAAACATTATGTTCCCGAAGTCACCCGCGTCGAACAAGCGCTTTAATTTATCTCCAATCTACAAGGTTTTGTTATGACTGCTTTACCAGATAGCGCACTTGGCCAATTGTTCGTTGATGCCCGTACACGCAACGGTTGGGTCGATGAAGTCTTGCCTCAAACTTTGAT
>JAYSRI010000103.1:0-1978 GCA_043721175.1 Alphaproteobacteria bacterium | reverse complement strand
CCGCCCGCTTGCTCGGTTGACGCTGCGAGGTTGGAGGCGTCATAGCTGTAGGTTGAAAGTCGCGCTCCGTTTTGGTCAAGTGTCCCGGTGAGTGAATTTGGGAAGCGGATATCTTCATGCAGATATGTACGACCCCATAAAACCACATTAGCGCTGTTGACCCGGCGCACCGTTTCAAGGCGATCCTTACGGGCTGGAATATTCCCCGAACCACTGTTGCCGTAGGTATATTGCAAGCGGGTTTGATCCGGCAGCACTATTTCGCTCAGTACCTTGATGCTTGGCCCGTCGAGCACTGGCGGGTTAGGATCGGCCATTGTAGGGTTATACGCCAACACTGGCGCATCAACCCAAGTGAGGGTCATTTCGCGACCCACGCTGTCACGGATTTTATTGGGATATTCGCCTGTGTCCTGATAATCGAAATATCGTTTGTAGCCGTTTGCCAAGCCGTGTTCGATGGGCACAAGGTAGCGAATGGCGTCGCCGCCTTCATACACGCCTGAACGGCGGAACAGGATATACTCGCCATTGGCCATATCCATACGCATTTCAGGCGGGCCATTGAGGATCGAGGGTTCAGATTGGAAATATGCCCATCGATTGGTTGACGGTATAGAAACCATCGATATTCGGCGGCGATTGTTACGCTGCGAAGTAAACGTCCAGACCGATGGATCGAAAGCATTATCGGAGGTGGTGTCGCTTAAATTACCGCTTGGGGACATATACTGGACAACGTCAGAACGTCCGCCCACAACCGAAATGCGGCCCGGGATCAGGCCGTGCCAATGCTTGCCAAAGCCCGCGATTTCTCGCGGGGTCAGTAACTTTCTGACATTACGTGGTCGGCTGCGATACTGACGCGTGACCCCGAACAAGCCGTCAGCGGTCACATAATCATCAACGCGTTCAACCTTGGCACCATTGCCAAGCGAAACTGGATTACCAACCTTTGGCTGCACTGGATGCGACGGACCGTCCGCACCGCAATCATTCTCACAATCATCGTCGCGCGCGCCCGCGCCGACGCAGCGTCCATCACGCGTTAAGCCAAAGCCGGGGAAGATATCGCAGGTCAGTTCAACAACCGAGGGAAAGATTGTGCCAGCCGTAGGAACGGTCATATCCCAATGACAGGCATAACCCCTGTAACTATACTGAGATGGCCCTTGATACAGTGCGCCAGGATTATAATGTTGATGCTGGCGCCGACACGCAGCATCAGGGGTATCGAAAAATTCTCCCGGTAATATGCCAAGGGCCGTTGCCCACTTGGGCGCCGGCCCCTCTACAACGGGTGGTAGCGCTTGAGCATAGGCACCACGCGGCAACATACTTAAAAATAAACAAAAAAAGATCGAACAAGCTATCAGAGCATGACGCATAATGTGACAAATAGTATTTTTTTCTTGTTCAAACATCAGTTGACGCCTCAATGCGAATCACAAATATGATGTTATACGAATTAAATTATACAGATAAATAAAAAAATACGCCGCCAATTTATTTTATAGTGTTGAATCCCAAGCTGGTGAATACTGCAAATACGAACAGAGCTAATTTAGGCTTATTTATATGTTTGATGATCCGAGGATCAGGGCTCATTGACCACAACCAGAAGTTGAGGATTGCGGCCATGGTGAAGGTGGAGATGAAGGTGCGCGCAGCGATCATATCTGGGGGGATGAGGTACCGGCCCTTGATCTTGGCGAACGAGTTTTCGGCCAAGTGGCGCTTTTTGTAGACCGCCTAGTCATAATGATATTGCACCTTGCAGTTGGATTTTGGCGGAATGCTGGGGGTAATGCTGCGCGCGGCTAGGCCTGCGCGGAACCAGTCGTTGTCGTACCCCTGATCACCCGACAGTTCCATTTCGCGTGGCAAGACATCAAACAGCAAAACTGCGCCGTTATGGTTGCTCATCTGTCCCTTGGCCAGCAGTATCGCGATGGTACGGCCTTTGCCGTCGCAGACC
>JAYSRI010000102.1:0-1978 GCA_043721175.1 Alphaproteobacteria bacterium | reverse complement strand
CTTTAGCGGCCCCTACACCTAAACCGGATGTGGTTTCAAACGCCGAAGCCATTGGCCGTATCCTCTACACTGACTATATCTTCTTGTTCCAAGCCGCTGGTATCATTCTGTTTATTGCGATGGTGGGTGCTATCGTCCTCACCTTGCGCCACCGCGATGGCGTGCGTCGCCAAAACGTTAGCGCGCAGGTCGCGCGCAATCGCGCAACAGGTGTTGAGCTAACAGACCCGAAGCCGGGCGAAGGGGTGGCACTATGATTGGCCTTGCACATTATCTGACCGTCGCAGCTGCTCTGTTCACGATTGGCGTTTTTGGCATCTTTGTGAACCGCAAGAATGTGATCGTTATCTTGATGTCGATTGAGTTGATCCTGCTCGCTGTCAACATCAATCTGGTGTCCTTCTCGTCCTTTCTGGGCGATATGATGGGCCAAGTTTTTGCGATGTTTGTTCTCACTGTCGCTGCGGCAGAGGCCGCCGTCGGCCTCGCGATCCTCGTCGTCTACTTCCGCAACCGTGGTAATATCGCGGTTGAGGACCTCAATCTGATGAAAGGCTGAGCTAGTGTCTACAGAAGCTCACACTGGCCTTGGTACTGTCGAAGTGCTGGCTCTGACCACGGTGTTTGCGCCATTGGGTGGCGCGATTATTTGCGGCCTTTTCAATCGATTCATTGGCGAGAAAGCAGCAATGTTTGTCTCCACCGCTTTGCTGTTTGTTGCTGCCGCTTGTGCCGGAACGCTGTTCATTGGTTACTGGAACTACACCTTCCACTTGCCCGAAGAAGCTATCAAGCTCTTTAAGTGGATAGATGTCGGCGCGATGGAAAGCACTTGGTCAGTGCGAATAGATGCCATTAGTGTGGTAATGATGATCGTTGTAACGGGCGTGTCGTCATTGGTGCATCTCTACAGCTGGGGCTATATGGCCGAAGACCCGCATAAGCCGCGATTCTTTGCTTATCTGTCACTGTTTACGTTCGCGATGTTGGCGCTGGTGACAGCGGCAGACTTCATGCAATTGTTCTTTGGCTGGGAGGGCGTGGGCCTCGCGTCTTACCTGTTGATCGGCTTTTGGTATCACAAGCGCACGGCAAATGACGCGCAGATTAAGGCATTTGTGGTCAATCGTGTTGGCGACTTTGGCTTTGCGCTGGGTATTATGGCGGTCTTCTTCGTGTTCGGAACGATTGAATTCAAGGAAGTGTTCGCTTTGGTGCCCGAAAAGGTGTCGACAATGCTAAAGTGGGGCGTTTACCAATTCCCTGCCATCGAGATCATCGCCTTCTTATTGTTCGTTGGTTCAATGGGCAAGTCGGCGCAATTCTTCCTGCACACTTGGTTACCGGATGCGATGGAAGGGCCGACACCAGTGTCAGCACTCATTCACGCCGCGACTATGGTCACGGCAGGCGTGGTGCTTGTGTGCTTGTGCTCACCTATCTTCCAAGCGGCACCCAAGACTTCGGCGTTCATTGCGATCATTGGTGCGATAACAGCCTTGTTTGCGGCCACAGTTGGTCTTGCGCAGAATGACATCAAGCGTGTGATCGCCTATTCAACCTGCTCGCAATTGGGCTTCATGTTCTTTGCTGCTGGCATTGGCGCTTATCAAGCCGCTATGTTCCATTTGTTCACGCACGCTTTCTTCAAAGCGCTCTTGTTCTTAGGTGCTGGCAGCGTCATTCATGGCGTGCATCATGAGCAAGATATGCGCAAAATGGGTGCGGTCGCAAAGGCGATGCCGATCACTTACATAATCATGATCATCGGGACATTGGCGATCACCGGTGTTGGCATTCCACATACCAGCTGGGGTTTTGCGGGCTTCTTCTCTAAAGATGCGATCATTGAAGCGACTTATGCTGCTGGTCAGACTGGTAATGGCGCGGCACAATTTGCTTTCTGGATGGCTTTGATTGCAGCAACTTTGACAAGTTTTTATTCATGGCGCCTTGCGTTCATGACGTTCCACGGCAC
>JAYSRI010000101.1:0-1979 GCA_043721175.1 Alphaproteobacteria bacterium | reverse complement strand
GCGCAGCAATGCCATGAACGGTCAACCCAATGATTTTGTGCGTATATTGGCAGAGCAGGGCCTTTCCAATGCGTCAGAAGGTCTTAGCCTCGATCCGTCTATGTTGGCCCAACTTTATAGTGCCGGCGATCAGTTGCGTGAGGCCACAGCCGAGCAAGCCATTGGCGCATTGTTAAATGTGACTATGGCATCAGGATCAATCGCCCAAGCACTTTCGCCGTCAAGCAGCACTGACAAAAAGAATAATGACAACGCCGATCCTTCACCACTGATGTCGTTGCGCGGACGATCCTAGACCAGCTTGCGTAAAATCTAATTCAGATTCTAAGCAATGTGTTTTAGAATTTCGCGATGATGCCAGTTTGAACCACACGTGGCGAACCCGGCAAGATACCGCGCGCACGATCGACAATTGTTTCTTCATTGGTCACGTTTTTGATCGCGAGAAACAAGCCGAATTTCCACGCGGGTGGCGTTATATTCAAAGTCGCGTTCCAAATACTGGAAGCAGGAATTAACCCACGCTGTCCGTCCACACTTGGCGCGATACTGTTGAGATCATCGGCAAACATTTTGTCAGTATAAACGTACTCAACCTCAAAATTGCCCCAGCTGTTCAATGAATAGCCAAGCGCGGCGGTCACTAACAGTTCTGGCGCATATGGCAGACGGTTTCCGCTAACTGAAACCCCCTGAGATCCGCTCACACCTGAGAAGCGCTGGCCTTCAAAATTCGCCTTGGCAACCCACGTCAAGGCGGTTCGCGCATAAACATCATAAGTGCTGGTAAGCCCCATATCTTTGAAAGAGGCTTGGATCGACCCTTCAAATCCTTGATGACTTGTTTTTCCAGCACTCGTCAAACTTGAGCCAACACCTCCGGCGACTGAGCTTGGAACAATCTGATTGTCAAATTGCATCGAGAAAAGAGCTGCATCAATAGATAGACCTTGCACAGGATTGCCCCGCAACCCTAGCTCCCAATTGGTGCTAGTTTCAGCATCCAAATTGACTGACCCACCTGTCGAGTTAGAAATCGCATCTTCAACGCGCGGTGGTGCAAAGCCACGATGCACGCCGCCAAAAGTGACGAAACGTTGGCCCAGGTCGTAAGTGAACCCTAACCCCGGAATCACCTCTGAAACCTGGGCTGTTCCACCAATGGGAACCAACGAATTCAGTCTATTAACCCGGCGAAGTGCAATGTCTTCGACACGTATGCCGGGGGAGATACTCAGATTCCCTCGTGTGGCTTTCGTTGTAACAAAAGCAGACCAAGCCTTGACGTATCGGAGGTTATTCTCGCGCACACCAGCGTTTGCGCTGGTGCCCGGAGTTCGCCCGGCTGGTGTATCAGAATTGATTTGAAGGCGGTTTTGACGCTCGTCAGCATAGCGGACGCCAGCTTCAGTCTCAAATAGCACACCGCCAATTTGCCTGGCATGGCTTAATCGGCTTTCGATCCCGTGTGTATTATACTCACGCAGGCGGCCTTCATTACCGCACGTGGTCAGCAAATTTCTCATACCACCGCAGAGAGGGTCACTCGCATCATTGGGACGCTGCCCAGAGTTAGAAGATTGACGCCACCAATCGCGGTCAAACCAGGAAATATAGGCCGTCGTTTTTAAGCTAAAGCTCTGCGATAACTGCCAATTCCACAGCAATGACGAACTGACACGCTCGGTTACAAACGCATCGTTTTTGAACAGGTTTTGACGCGGATTGGCGAGGTACTCTGCTGTGGTAAGTCCTGAATAAGTAACTTGGCTGTCTTCGTTAAATTGGCTGATCCGCCACGTAAGTCTATGGTTTTCGCCAAATCGACGATCAAGTTTCAGGTATAAATCCTGATATCGCAGATTTTGATTGTCACGCGCGCCGTTTGAGGTGGCCGCAGTTGCATGAAATAACGCCTTAGCGTCCCCAATTGGGCCGCCCAATTCAAGATCGACTTCACCATAGCCCCTATTGCCGCC
>JAYSRI010000100.1:0-4913 GCA_043721175.1 Alphaproteobacteria bacterium | reverse complement strand
TATTGTGCCTTTGGGTCACTATCACTTGGGCAGCATTGTGCGCACGTGGAAAGTTCAGGCGAGTAAGTGGCTGGGCGGAGGACAGATTTTCGCGTCAGATTATTTTGATCGATACATTCGTGACACCAAGCACATGGCTACAACATTGGCTTACATCGAGAACAATCCAGTTAAAGCTGGGTTGTGTCTTGAGCCTCATCAATGGGAATGGTCTTCGGCATCAAAGCGGGCAAAAGGCTGGATTCCCAACACAAAAAACTGTCCCTTATTTTTAAGTTAGCTGAATTTGGACCGCGCAGCGCCGCTGCGCCACTTCTGGTTACAAGCGAGATGCGCAGCGGCGCTGCGCGGTCCAGAAATTGTTAGCGTCGTAACGACCCGAGCAGGCCACGCATCAGTTCACGGCCCACCGTTGAGCTGGCTTGGCGTACCATTGTCTTGACGGCTGTTTCGGCAAGACCTTGGCGTTGACGCCCGGACCTGCCGCGCGATCCACCAAACAAGCTACCCAACATACCACCAAATCCGCCACCTTGATCGGGTTCATCGACTTGGCTTGCCCGAACCTTGGGGGCAGGTGCCTCCATTTGATCTTGTTGTGCTTCCAAAGCGGCGGCTTTTTTCTCAAGGATTTCGAAAGCGCTCTCGCGGTCCACCGCTGTATCATAACGACCACCGATTGGGCTGGCGTTGATCACGCGGCTGCGGGCATCGGGGCTGCAGGGGCCGACTTGGCTGGTCGGTGGGCGGATGAAAGTGCGCTCCACCATCGTAGGGATACCCTTATCGTCCAACGTTGAGACAAGTGCTTCACCGACGCCTAGCTGTGTAATCATGTCTTCGGTTTTGAAGCGCGGATTGGGGCGAAAGCTCTCGGCGGCAATGCGCACCGCTTTGGTCTCAGATGGCGTGTAAGCGCGAAGCGCATGTTGGAAGCGATTGCCAAGCTGTGCCAACACGGATTCGGGAATATCTTGCGGGTTTTGCGTGACAAAATAAATGCCAACACCCTTAGAACGGATCAAGCGCACGACTTGCTCAATCGTGTTGAGCAATGCCTTTGGTGCATCACGAAACAGCAAATGGGCTTCGTCAAAAAAGAACACCAGCTTTGGTTTATCCATGTCGCCAACTTCGGGCAAAAGCTCGAACAATTCTGACAGCATCCAAAGCAGGAAGGTCGAATACAGTGTCGGGTTTTGCACCAATTTGTCGGCGGCAAGGATGTTAACAATCCCGCGCCCTGACAAGTCAGTGCGCATAAAGTCATTGAGATCAATCGCAGGCTCACCAAAGAACACGTCGGCGCCAGCACTATCAAGCTGCATGATCTTGCGTTGCAACGCGGCAATTGATTGCTTGGTCACAAGGCCATATTTCTTGGAGACCTCGCCATCGTTTTCGGCCATATAGTCAAGAATGGCCTTGAGGTCTTTCATATCCAGCAACATCAGGCCTTCTTCGTCAGCCATCTTAAAGGCAATCGCCAGCGTGCCTTCTTGCGCGTCGGTGACTTCCATCAGGCGGGCAAACAAGGTTGGCCCCATTTCTGAGACGGTGGTGCGAATGGCGTGACCTTTTTCGCCATACAAGTCCCAATAGACCACGGGGGTGGCTTCGTTGCGGTAATCTGTCAGGCCAATTTGTTCAGCGCGCGCTTTGAAGGGTGCTGACGCTTCCCATGTTTGGCTCATGCCTGACAGGTCGCCTTTAACGTCGGCGGCAAAAACCGGGACGCCTGCGCGTGCAAAGCCTTCAGCGAGAACTTGCAACGTGACGGTTTTGCCGGTTCCCGTTGCTCCTGCTACCAGACCATGACGGTTCGCGCGCTTCAACAGCATGGACACATTGGCAAGGGGATCACCGCCCGCACCGATCAAAATGGAATCGCTCATGGTACTTTTTACCCTTGCTCAGCTTTAAGGACGCAATCTTCGTGTAGCGTTCTTATGGCGCAATGGCGCACTTGTTAAGTGTTCACACCATATTGGCACGCAGCAACTTCACACAAAGCCATTTTCCGCCATCCAATTCTCGATAATCGCGACCGCTTGGGCAACCTTGTCAGGTTGGCCCAAATAATAATGTCCGGCACCCTCAATTTGATGAAACGACGGCACCACCTGGCCAAAGCCAGCGATAATTCGTGCAGCGTGAGACGGTGTGCAGGCATCGTCAGCCATATTCTCGACCACTAACGCGGGGACTGTGATATCGCCAGCACATTTTGGTCCATCGGCGCGGCTATCGGGCGACCATTGCGATAGCCAAGAACGCAAACTTGAAAAGCGCGCCAAATGTGCGGGGCTCATATTCACCACTTTTGGATCGCCCATATAGCACCAATTGGGCTTGCGTTGATTGGCATCAATGCTGGGATCGAGCCAACGTAAATCCGCCATAGTACCATGCACAACAAAACAATGCTCTTGGCGGTTAGCGCCCGCTTTGGCAAAATCTTCTAGGCGCTGGCGCACGTCGGCTGTTATGGCGTTGATCCGGGCTGCTTGAGCGGCGCGATAGGTCGTTTGAAACGCTTTGCTGAATGGCGCTCTGTGGCGTGCCTCGGACGCATAAATATCGAGCTCGGCGTCGCGCGTGTAGGGATCAAGTTCATCCTGAATAGCAGGGTCGATCCACTCCGACAGGGTGATGGCGCGGCTGACGTGGGCCGCCAATTGCATGATACCGTCTGCCGGAATAAGGTCTGCACCGACCAAATCCACTGGATCGCCCGCTGGCGTCATTTCAATCCAAGGCTTTTCAGCCTGCGATTGATAAAACATCGATAGCGATCCACCGCCTGACCAACCTGCCAGCACGACCTTTTCAAATCCCAATACTGTCTTGGCATGGCGCACATAATGACCAAGATCGATGACGACTTTTTCCATAATCAAGGCGGTATCATTATGGGGGTAACGCGACCCGCATGTCATAACCGGGATCCCCGCATGCGCGAGCGCCATCGGCATGGGCAGATAATTCATCGTGCCGGTTGGATGCATGAAAATCACAACAGTCTTGGAGGCAGGTCCATTTCTCGGCTTTAGATATTGACCCTCGCAAACAACCCAATTTTGGCTGCCACCATAGGTTTCCTTAAAGCCGGAAGTATCTTGAAAGATCAGCGTTAAGGGCAATCGGTCAATCTCAAAATGTGCCATACTTGTCCCTCAACGCGCACAAATGGTGCACTCCTCGTCGGCACTCACTTGCAGTGTCGTGCGCGTGCAGGCAAGAAGAATCTTATGAAACGTTTCCCATTTTTCTTTTTCGTGTCTGCTGTCGCTGTCCTTGCAATGATTGGCATCGCTCTTTTGCCGCTGATGCCAAAGTCTGCCACGGCTATTGAAGCCAAGGCAGATGGTGCCGCCTTGGTTTACGGAGCCGCTGCGCTCAACTCAATTACAGGCGCGCAGGGCTTTCCTGTAACCCCGGCACCTGGTCCGCGCGGCGATCAGTCTGGTCCTCGTCTTGCCAGTCAAAGCGCGCTTGAGCCTGGAGCTGCGCATAGCAAAGGGGCAAGGCTCCTATTTGGGCCAAAGACTCAAAGTGTTTTGGGTAACGGAGCGCTCACCATTCGTATATCAGGACTGACGCTAGCCAACAATCCGACGCGACAAATGGCTGTCGGTATTGTCCGTGGTGGCGCGGTGAAATGGGTGTCTAGCCAAATAAAAACCGGACAAAACATAGTAGAGTTCGAGCTTCCAGCTGGCAACACGCCTGCCCAAGCGCTAGCCATCTGGCCATCCACTGCAGGACAAGGTCGAGGTATTGAATTGCAGTCCATAGCTTTTTTCCGTCGGCGGGGGGGCGTTTAAGCATGGCCAAATCAAACGCTATCCAAGTCGCCAAACGTGTCATTGATACCGAGATCGAGGGCCTAAATGCGCTAAAGCACTCAATCGACGGGCAGTTCAGTGCGATCATTAACGCCATTGGCGCGCTGAAAGGTCGCTTGATTTGCGCGGGTGTGGGGAAATCGGGACATGTCGCACGCAAAATCGCCGCAACTTTGGCCTCCACGGGCACGCCTGCCATGTTCATCCATCCCACCGAAGCCAGTCACGGCGATATGGGCATGATCGGGCCTGACGACGCCGTGCTGGCGCTGTCGAAGTCGGGCGAGGTCAGCGAAATGTCTGATCTGATCGCTTACACCAAGCGATTTGGTATTCCGTTGATTGCCATGACCGCCAAAAACAATTCAGCGCTGGGGCGGGCTGGCGATTATTTAATGCTGTTGCCTGACGCCGATGAAGCGTGTGGAGAAACCCGCGCGCCCACCACGTCCACAACGATGCAGATCGCCTATGGTGACGCTCTTGCTGTGGCGCTGCTCGAACAACGCGGGTTCACGGCGCAAGACTTCCGCGTCTATCATCCTGGCGGTAAATTGGGTGCCATGCTCAAAAGTGTGGGTGATTTGATGCACAAGGGTGATGATCTTCCATTGGTCGATATCACCACACCCATGATGGAAGCGCTTCTTATTATGACGGCTAAGCGTTTTGGCGCGACGGGGGTGATTGATGAAGGTGGCAAGCTGGTGGGCATCATCACTGACGGCGATGTGCGCCGCCGTGCCGGTGGCGATTTCTCGGCTCTTGTAGCTGGCGACGTTATGACCCCGGCTCCCATGACCATTAGTCCAGACGCATTGGCAGCTGCTGCACTGGGTACGCTCAACGAAAAGGGACGGACGGTAATATTCGCCGTTACCGAAGCTAGTCGGCCCGTTGGCATCTTGCATGTTCATGACCTACTGCGGGCTGGTGTCATATGAGCGATAAGGCGCGGCTTGAGGTGATACTCGAGGTGATGATTGACGCCGCGTACAAGGCTGGGGAACTTGTCTTGCCGCTCTACCATAGCGGTTGCGCTCAGTCTAAAAAGGCCGATGGCTC